>JAXKVY010000001.1:0-300000 GCA_036172455.1 Candidatus Izemoplasma sp. | reverse complement strand
CAGGCATATCTGGAGTATCTCAAGCACGAATATGATTATAGAGGCTATGTAACTCATAAAGGATGGGCACATTTCTTTGCGCATAGTTCAGATGTTTTGCGACAATTTTTAAAGAGCCAACTTTTACAAATGAGTGGATAAAACGATATCTTGACACTGTATCGTCTATTGTACAAAACCCATTTTATGCGTTCCATCATAATCAAGAGGAACGTTTTAAAAACGCATTTTTAAAACTTGTTGAACGACCTGATATTGATAAAACATTACTTTATGACTTCATCCACTCCTTAACGAATTATAAAAGAACTAAAGAATTACCTGATGATTTAATCGTGTATGTAAACGTTAAGCATGTTTTAAGCACACTATATTTCGGTTTAGATGAGACAAATTATGAATTGAAAAATCATATAAAAAAAGCGATTCATAATTTAAGCGTTAATGAATAGCATAATGAGACACCTTTTTGGTGTCTTATTTAAAATAAGCTGTATCGTTAAAATTGAATCAGAATAATTTAAATGTTATTATAAAATTAGAAAGGTGATGAGTTCATGGTAAAAAAATCATTAGATACATATAAGAAAAAACGAGATTTTGATCAGACACCTGAACCCAAAAAGAAAGCTAATACATCATATGATAATCCAATCTTTGTTATTCAAAAACATAATGCATCAAATGAGCATTACGATTTTCGCTTAGAAGTGGAGGGTGTTTTAAAGTCGTGGGCTGTTCCCAAAGGTCCTTCTACAAATCCATCAGACAAACGGTTAGCAATTGCGACAGAAGATCATCCACTAAAATACGCTGACTTTGAAGGCGTCATACCCGAAGATAATTATGGGGCCGGAGAAGTTATCATATGGGATAAGGGGACATATGAGAACAACACAAAAAAAGATGGTGAGTCTATTTCGATGAAAACAGCTTATGACAAGGGCCATATTTCGATATGGCTTGAAGGGGAAAAACTTAACGGCGGCTACTCACTAGTCGATATTGATCGTGGCGACGATCAATGGTTATTAATCAAAGAAGATGACAAAGCAGCAGATCGTAGACGAAAACCGACAAAAACAGAACCAAAATCCATTGTAAGTGATCAAACAATAGAAAACTTAAAGGACAATGACAATGACTAAATTAACAGATATCTTAGATGATGGCATCGTGAATGATCTCAAAACCTCTGATCTTCCTAATAATGTTTCATTCATGCTAGCAACATTGACAGATGAATATTTTGATGATGAAAACTGGATTTATGAACGTAAACTAGATGGTCAAAGAGTTATGATACAGATTGATGAATCACGTCATATCTCCTTATTATCAAGGAATCATAAAATTTTGAATAAGCGCTATCCGGAGATTGTAAAAGCGTTTCAAAATCAAGCTATATCGGGAGCTATCTTGGATACTGAAATTGTTGCCTTTGAAGATGGTGTAACAAGTTTCTCAAAATTACAAAAACGTATGCATCTTGAGGATGAAACAACGATTAAAAATAACAATATAAAAGTATATTGTTATATATTTGATATACTTTATATTGATAACTATGATATTAGAGCATTGCCACTAAAAACCCGCAAAAAATTACTGAAAGAAATGGTTCAATTTGGCGAGCCAATCCATTATGTTCAACATATTAAGCAAGCAGGAAAAACATATTTAAAAGAAGCATGCGAGAAAAACTGGGAAGGTATTATCGCTAAAGACTATGATAGCAAATACCTTAGTTCTCGAAGTAAGAAATGGCTTAAATTCAAATGTATAAACAGGCAAGAGTTTGTGATTATAGGCTATACCGATCCAAGTGGTAAGCGAATTGGCTTTGGCGCTCTATTGGTTGGATACTTCGAGCACCAGACATTACAGTATGCTGGAAAGGTTGGCACAGGATATACCAATCACTTTTTAGACACCTTTATTAACGATTTAAGAGCAATCGAACAATCCTCTTCGCCGCTTCAAAATATCAAAACAATGGATACTCATAATGTTCATTGGGTTAAACCAAAATACGTTGCTGAGGTGACGTTTACAGAATGGACTGAAAATTCAAAGTTAAGACACCCTAGTTTTATTGGACTTCGAGATGATAAACCGATTAATGATATCCATAAAGAAAGTGGTGAATAAAACATGAAACACTATAAAGATTTTGAATATTCACATCTTGACAAAATGTATTTTCCTGAGAATAATCTAACAAAAGAAGACATTATTACCTACTATCAAAAAATAGCGGCTTTTATGTTACCCCATATCAAAAATCGTCCTGTTACATTAGAACGGTATCCAGAAGGGGTTCATAAAAAAGGTTTTTACATGAAACAAGTTCCTGATTATTTTCCAAACTGGATACATACGACTGCCATTGATTTGAAAGAGGGGGAGATGCAACAGCAAATTTTATGTAATAAAAAGAAAATATTAAGTTATTTAATTAATCAAGGGGTGATAACACTACACACTTGGTTATCAGACACATCATCACTAACAACCCCTAATAAAATGATATTTGATTTAGATCCCAATCAAAACAATCTCAAAGTGGTAAAATCAATTGCACTCACATTAAAAGATGTATTAGAGAAAAATGGGCTAACCCCGTATATTATGACAACAGGTTCACAAGGCGTCCATATTGTTGTACCAATCAAACCAGAATTAACATTTGATAAAGTAAAAGATGTTGCTGATTATTTCGCACAATTGTTAGTTGAAAAGTTACCCCAAAAAACAACGTTGGAACAACGCAAGCAAAAACGAAACGGTAAAGTTTTTATTGACACATTAAGAAATGCCTATGGGCAAACAAGCGTGGCGCCTTATAGTATAAGAACGGTAAAAGAAGCCGCTGTGGCAACCCCTTTAACGTGGAGAGAATTTAAGGTGAAATCATTTGATCCAAAACGGTATACTTACCATAATATTTTTAACCGATTAGGACAAATCAAAGATCCATGGCGAAATATTAATCGTTCACAGGTATCCCTTAATAAATTAATTGACAAATTATAAACTGAAGTCAGCTGACTTCAGTTTTTTTGAGTAAAAATATGATACCCGTTTCATAAATCGATATGACCTAAAGCGTTTACAAATAAAGTTAACCTATGGTACAATTGAAATATCTTTAAGAACTTAGGAGTGATGACATGGATCAGGAAAGCAGATTCAAAAGAGGACTCATCAAAGTGGGCTCTTTTTTGCATGAAAGGATTCTTATGTCTGTTTGGCGGTTTTTCAAGCAGTTAGTCTTAGGAATATATAATTTCTTTAAGCGGCTTTTTTTAGGCATTGTTAACTTTTTCCCTAAAATATATCACGCGATTAAAGAAGAACCAAAAGCGGCATTAAAGGGAATTAGTAGTTTCTTATTACCTGGACTTGGACAAGTTAGAAACAAGCAATGGTATAAAGCATTACCAATCTTTTTAGTGTTTTTCATCTTTATTTTAATTGAGATTTTTACCAGCAATTATATTTATGCAATATCTGGTGAAATTCAGGAGTTTCCAGCAGCCGCTGGAGAACCATTTTATTTTTTCCGTGATTACGGCGGATTCTTTACAAAAGGTATTTGGGGCTTATTTACGTTAGGTAAATTGGTCTTAGGTGATACTTATCGTGGTGAAACCATAGTCATTTTTGATAAGATCTTTACTTGGAAAAGTGCTGATAACTCACAAGTTTTACTCGGTGAGGGTACGATTGCCATATCATTATTATTGTTGCTTGGCGCAACATGGTATTTTGCAATAAAAGATGCATTTCAATCTCACATAGATATCCGCGAAACTGGTGAAGTTGAAGACTACAAAACATTTATTCGCCGTGTATGGGATGATTTCTTTGCATATATCATTATTATCCCCGCAGTGATATTGATTGTCTTCTTTACATTGATTCCATTCTTGTTCAGTTTCTTAGTTGCTTTTACAAGCTGGACAGGCCGTGTGTCAATCGGTGAACAACTCTTTTCCTGGCAAGGATTAGAGACCTTTAAACTGGTATTTGCCAATCCTGACTGGTTGAAGTTCTTCGGGGATGTATTATGGTGGACAATATTCTATGCCTTTATGAGTAGTGTGACAGTCTATGTCCTTGGATTAATTCAAGCATTGATCATTGAAAGTAAATATGTTGTCTTTAAACGCTTCTTCCGTGTGATGTTAATTATTCCATGGGCGATACCGGCGTTAATTAGTTTAATGTTATTTAGAAATGTATTTGCGGACAACTTTGGTCTTATGAATCAGATATTATATGAAGCGGATATGACCGATACTGTCAGAGAGTTCTTACGAGGTATTTCAATCTTTGGTAAACCACTCGTTGGACAAGCTAGTAACGGAAATGTCCTATGGTTAACTTCCCCAGATAATGGATTGCTTGCTAAATCAATTATTATTATCGTTAACTTGTGGATAGGGTATCCATACTTCATGATGTTAACAACAGGAGTACTTGGCACTATTCCAGCGAGTCTGTATGAAGCGGCCGATATTGATGGTGCGACAGACACCCAGAAATTTCGATATATTACGTTCCCTTGGGTGTTACGTGCAACAGCGCCTGTTATTATAACCACGTTTACCTTTAATTTTAACAACTTTGGAGCGATTTATTTCCTTAGTGGTGGTGGACCAGGTTATCCAACTGAAGCCATACCTCAGAGTGTTCGTGTCTTAGGAGCTGCGCCTGGACAAACAGATATTTTAATTTCGTGGATTTATAAACTAACTTTCCAATCAACTGTTAATCAATATAATTTAGCAAGTGTCTATTCGATTTTAATCTTCATCTTTATTGGACTTGTTGCTGTATATAATCTCAGTAAACTTAAATCATTCTGGGAGGAGGAATAATATGACAGTAAAAGAACGTATAAACCGTTTCTTTAGAAGGCTAACGGTTAAAAAAGTCATAATCGGCGTATTAGTGTATGGATGGCTTGGATTAATGTTAGTGATTGTCTTCACACCAGTATTATGGATGATATCAGCATCATTCACAGATGCAACACAATTATCTCAAGTGCCCGTTATTCCTAAGTTTAGTGAGTGGAGTATTGTAAACTATAAAGAATTATTTACTGAAAAATCTACAAATACTCAAGCATTTAGTGATTATATTCAAGCATTCTTAACAACTCTTATGATTGCTGTGACGAATACGATCTTAGTTGTATCATTGTCGTCCTTAGTAGGGTTTGCTTTTTCGCGTTATCGCTTTAAAGGAAAAAAACGTGTCTTACTGACAATGATGGGTCTTCAAATGTTCCCATCATTTATGGGAATGCTTGCATTGTTTATGTTCTTTAGACAATTTGGATTACTCAATAATCCCTTTGCTTTAACGTTAATTTATGTGGCGGGAAGTATTCCATATAATACGTTTATAGTACGAGGATTTATGCGTAATATTCCGAAGTCATTGGATGAGGCAGCAGCCATTGATGGCGCGACGAACTTACAGGTACTCATTAGAATTATTATCCCACTTGCAGTACCGATTATGGGATTCATTGCGGTTAATGCCTTCATGCAACCATGGTTAGATTATATCTTACCATCAGTTATCATGCCACAACGTGATACTGTTGCCATTTGGCTATTTAGATTTATGGATCCATTAGGGCATGAATATGATCCAATTAAATTTATGACCGGTGCTTTATTCTTAGCTGTACCGATTATGTTGGTACAAATTTATATGCAAAAATATCTTGTTTATGGTTTAACACAAGGTGCCGAAAAAGGATAAAATATAAAAAGTGTGGGCAAGCCACACTTTTTTAGAAGGATGTGTTTGTATGGACAAACTTAAACTATTTTTTAGAATGATGTTCAGTAATAAAGCAATACTGAAAGCAAACCAGTTTAATATCGTTATCGTGTTTTTATTATTATTTGTTAACGTGAGTTTGATTACAGTGCCCAATTACTATGGACTAGCAGATGGTGTGCGGATTATCAATCGACTTGACGGTATCTATGAAACATTTGACACGATGATTGATGATGACTTGCCGTGTGAAGTACGCAATGAGGCAATGGTCTGCGATGAATCCAATCTTAATGATTATTATGGCGATTATCGATTACAATATCGAGGTGAACTCGACACAGATAATGTGACAGAGAGTATTATCTATTTTGGAGAAGATTACCTCGCAATTATCTATGTAGATGAATCAGATACGGCATATATCTTAAGTGGCGATTATCGATTGTTAGATGAGTTTGATTTTCGAAATGTTAATTTCGCTGACGCAGATATGTCAGAAGCGGATTATACAGAATACATTACTGATGTATTTTTACAAAATGTATATTATAGCAACTTCAGTCAACAAGTCTATATGGTATATACAACACAATTTGCACAAACAGCTATCTATGTCATAATTTTATCTATCATGTTAATGATCTTAAATTACAAAGCTGCGATTAAAAAGATTTCATATTTAGCCGCGATTAAAATTGTAATTGTTGCCATGACAGGACCAGCGCTTTTAACAGCATTATTAGGACTCTTTATCATGGGATATGCTGGTATTATATTTATTCTAGCTTACGGGCTTAGAATGATGTTTATCTATTATCGAATAAATAACCACGATAGCGTTATCTATTAATATTGATAGTACACAAACTATAAAGGGCATGAATCAAGTAAAAATCCCTTTATAAAGCAAAAAGAAACCGATTACACATCAATTTGCTTTGTAAGCACTTTCAGGTTGTGCTATAATATAATTGTAGAATCAAAATAAATCAAACCAAGAAACAAAATAGGAGGAGAAAAATGAGAAAATTATTATTAGTAGTAGCTTCCTTTGTGGCCGTATTTGCATTATCTGCATGTAACACTGACCGTGGATACACAGATTGTGAAACGCCAGATGGAACGCAAGCATGTTGGAGTTCAGAAGATGAACGCTTCCGTTGGGAAGAAGGCGCAGTCATTGAGATTGGTGTCGATAATGACGATATGGGTGCAGCTTTAGTTGCAGCATGGAACGCAGCATATCCTGAACTACAGGATAAAGTTGTCTTTAGAAACTATGGATCAGCTAATGGAGATTCTAGTGGTGTTCAAGGTATCGAAACTGGTCAAGGTGAAGCACCAGATGTTGCTTTAGTTATTGATAACGAGGTGACTGGACGCGTTGCTAACTTATTACCATTACATGAATACTTTGGTGATTTAGGTTCAGAACAAACGCACGAAGTTGTATATGAAACAATCAATGCCAAAGGAGATTATTACTTACCGGCATTTTATGATGGTATGACATTCTCTTGGAACAAGACAATGTTAGAAGCATTAAATGTTGATTTAACAGATGAAAATGAAGATGGATTACCAGAAGCATTTGACACTTGGGAAGAAATTTTCGCAATGGCTGATGAAACAACTGATCGTCCACAATTCGAAGGTAAAGACATTTTAGAATGGTATCCTATCTCTTTAGGTGAACCATGGAGTGCTTACTCTAGTTTAACTGCTGGTGGATGGCAATTATTCTCATCAGGAGATTTAACTGACCCAGGGTTTGATGACCCAGCATTCCAAGAGGGATTAGCATTTATCAAAGAATTTGCTAGCCATGATATGAGTGTTGATGAAACCGGAACTAAAAAAGCAGCAGCCTCTATGGGTTGGAGATGGGATGCATACTTAGATGGTGCGTATCCATTCTCACTTGTCGGAACTTGGATGAACGTTGATGGTAAAGAAGCAGAACATGGATATGACTTTAAATTCTCTGCAATGCCAACATATGATGGTGTTCAATTAACACCATTAATGAAAACCAAAGGGTTTGTTGTTAATGCCTTTACAGAGTATCCATCTGCAGCTAGTGAAGTCTTAAGATGGTTATATACTCAAGACACTATAGAAGTTATGATCAATAGTTCAGCTTACTTGCCTGCATTACAAACGGATGCAAGTATCTACCCTGTAATTGATTCTGAAAACAAAGAAGAGTTTGCATATGGTATGCGCTTTAATACATTAGAACCTGCTGGTTCATTACCAAATGCTGATACTGTTCGCGCAATGAATGTTTACTATAGTATTTCTATTGAAAACTTCTACCGTGAAGTATGGGATGGTACAATGACGCCTGCAGCTGCACAAACCGATATACACAGTGCTGCGGAACAATGGGTTAACGATAACAACGTATCGGAATAACAACGTTTAAATATGTTTAAAGGCTCCTGTGGGAGCCTTTTTCATTCAAAGAGGTGACTAACATGAAAAAAATACTAACATTACTTGGAATCTTGTTATTGTCTTTGACATTAGCCGCATGTCAACAGACCACAGATCCAAAGGATAACGATAATAATGATGATGATATGTCTTGGAAAAAAGAGTATGATATGGTTGACACATCACCTCATTTTGAAGAAAATGTTGATGTGTGCTACCAAATTTTCCCAATATCTTATGCCGATAGCAATAATGATGGCTATGGTGACCTACAAGGCATCACAAACAATCTAGATTATTTAAGCGAAACGTTGAACGTTGATTGTTTATGGTTAAACCCAATTCATCCATCGAATACTTACCATAAATATGATGTCATAGATTATTATGCCATAGATGATCGCTTAGGAACATTAGACGATTATGAAACATTACTTGAAGAAGCAGAAACAAGAGGGATTAAAGTCTTAATGGACTTTGTTGTTAATCATACCGCAGATGACCATCCATGGTTTATTAATTCACGAAGTTCGAAAGAAAGTGATTATAGAGATTGGTACATCTGGAATGACTTAAGTGATAAAGCAGCGTATCCTTCACAAGATGGGTGGTATTTTGATAATGGAGAATACTATTATGCCAGTTTTTGGGATCAAATGCCAGAACTCAATTTAGATAATCCAGAGGTTCGTGAAGAACTGAAATCTATCGCTACATTTTGGTTAGATAAAGGTGTGGATGGATTTCGTATTGATGCGGCCAAACATTTATATGATTTAAATGAATATCCCCGAGGAACCAATTTATTAGAGGAAAATACAGGTTTCTTTAAAGAACTCAATGCTCATATCAAATCAATCAATCCAGATAGTTTTATTGTTGGCGAGATTTGGAGTGAATCATCAAGTTACATTGGAAATTTTTATGAGGGTATGGACTCCACTTTTAACTTTCCATTGAGTGAGGCAATTATTGATGGATTACTCACAGGGACCGCTACCCCGATTACAGATGTGATGGTGGATTTAGATGCCGAATACAGCGAAACCCGTGAAACTTATATTGACTCAATCTTTCTAACAAACCATGATCAAAACCGTATTATTGATCAACTCAATGGTAATCTTGAAAAAGCACAACTTGCCGCAGCTATTAACTTCACCTTACCGGGTATATCTTGGGTGTATTATGGTGAAGAATTAGGCATGACAGGTGTTAAACCAGATGAAAGTATCCGTCAACCATTTATTTGGGGAGAAGATGATCCCCGTAATGTCCAAGGACAGAGTGGTGGTATTGCAGATTGGAATCCTTATAATGCCGCATTAGACGGAGTCATTAAGCAATTAGCGAACACCTCTTCAATGCTTAACCATTACCAAACCTTGATCACTTTAAAACAAACCAATCAAGCATTGGCACATGGTGATTTCATGATGGTGAATAATGATCATAGTCGGTTGTTGGCATATCTTATGGTCGCAGACAATCAAACCCTATTGATCATCCATAACATGAGTCAATTAGAACAATCTGTATCACATACACTGAGTACACACACTGTACTTTATGGCAGTGACACAATCAATCTCACTGATAGTATGTTAACACTCGATCCTTTAGAATCAGTGGTGATTGAGATTGATGAGACGGATGTGACATTGACTGAATAATAAAAAATCATATCAGATTGTCTGATATGATTTTTTTTGGTTATTTATAATGACTGTTTCTTTCTGACGATAAACAAGACTAACGCGCCAATTACAGCGGTTCCAACAATTACAAGAGCAGTAAAGTTTGTCGATGAGAAAAACCCTGTACTATTGTCTTCTGTAGGGGTATCGGCTCCGATTAAATCACCATCATACTCAACCCGTTCTTCAGAATACATTATGAGAGTATCATTGACACCAAGGGTAATTGTTTGCCCCCCTTCTTGAACATATAATGTAGAGAGTCCATTTTCTTCAATGGCTCCAATATCATCTGTTGTCGCAACAACATGCCATGTACCTTCTAATAATGTCACATCACGTGACTCATAGCCATTATTATACAGGAAGTAAGTTGTTTTCCATGGGTCATCATCGTCATGGAGTAAGAACGAGACAAAACCTGATTGATCATCTAAGATTAACTGTAAATGCTCGGTTATCGCTTCTGTTGTTTCGAGTGTGAAGACATCCTTTGTTTTACGTAGATGAATGAGTGCACGATAATATTCATATGTTTCATAATAGTCCACTTTCCAGTTCCAATTAATTTGGTTGGTTTCATCTGGCGAACGATAGCTGTTATGATCAAAACGATTTTGGCTATCACATTCCCCTTGTGCAACGCCATCTATGACAACACATGGTTTAGTGCGCATCATTTCAACCCCAGCATGTAAGAACGGAACACCTTGCGATGTTAAGATTAAGGCATTTGCTTGCCTTTGCATTCTGACTAAGGTCTCAGGTGAGGCAAACGTAGATAAGAACAATTTATCATGTAAGGTATTATTATCGTGTGCAGTAACGTAGTTTATTGCTTGATTTGGACTGTGTGCCCAAGGTCCTTTAGGTAAAGCACCTAATGGTAAATTAGGTTGCTCAGTCGCACCTGTAATGCCGAGTAACACTCTTGCATCGGCATAGTTATTTCCTTGTACAAACCCTTTATCAGCGGCTTCAAAGACACTACCTTTTATCCCATCACGGGTATCATCATTAAATACAGCGACACCAGGCATCTCGCCTAAATTGGCATTATAAGCTGCTTCACTGTCTGGTAACTGTGATGTACCGCCAGTCCATGGTTCACCATAAATCATAATGGTTGGATCAATTGCATGTAAGGCAGCTTCGATATCATTCATTGTATCGACATCATGAAGTTTCATTAAATCAAAGCGGAATCCATCAATGTGAAATTCCTCGACCCAATAGGTTAATGAATCAACCATATATTTATTAAACATATAACGCTCACTCGCTGTTTCATTCCCCGTGCCACTACCATTAGAAAATGTACCATCATCATTCATTCTAAAGTAGTAACCAGGTAATATCATATCAAAGTTTGAGTCAGCTGATTTTCCAGTATGGTTATAAACAACATCCATAATAACGCGAATATCATTTTCGTGGAAAGTTTGAATCATTTCTTTATATTCTTCAACGCGCACTTCACCATTAAATGGATCGGTTGAGTAACTACCTTCTAACGCATTAAAGTTTTCAGGCATATATCCCCAATTGAAGATACCGTCTTGAATATCATAATAACTTGGATCATTTAATCTTGTCTCATCAATAATACCGTGATCGAAAACAGGTAATAATTGAACGTGGGTAACACCTAAATCACGTATATGATCAAAGCCTGTTGTTACATTTTGATATGTTGTCCCCTCTTCAACCAAGCCTAAGAACTTACCACGTAAATCCTCTGTACCATTCCATGTTTCATGACTGGTTAAATCTCTGACATGAAGCTCATATATAATCGCGTCTGTATAGCTGTCAATAGTATCTGGTCGGGTGTCGGATGACCAATTATCGGGATTGTATCGATCAAAGTTAATAACCATACCCCGGTCTCCATTAACACCAGTAGAGTAGGCATACGGATCAACTAACTCATTTGTATACTCACCATTTGTGACAGAAAATGTATAATACACCTTATCTAAGTCACCAGATACAGTCACTGACCATACCCCTTTATCACCTAAAGTCATTGTATGTGTTTCATACGGATCATCAACACCGACATTTCCTTGATAGTCAGTAGTACTGGCATCATGTCCAGCAGTATAAAGGTTTAATGTAATAGCATCACTGATTGGTGCCCATAATTTAAAGGTCGTTTCTGTTTCAGAATAAATTGCACCCAGTTCACCATCGTAACCATACGCTTCATTGAACGCATCACTTTCATAAAATCCATCAAAGCCGACAGATGATGTCGCATTGGTGTCGTCCCCAAAGTCGATCTCAAGGGTATATTTTTTAGATAAATCAACAGGCTCATCAATATCAAATGATCCCGTCCAGTCAGACATACTAAAATTAGATATTGGGACAGATGTATCACCTTTTAACAACGTAACTTTATCAGATGATACATTGCTTGTTGCATTAAACGATATCGTATTTTCATCTTCAAAAGCTGCCGATAAGATTTTGTTCGAAACATCTGCATTCTCTAGTGAATAGTAGATCGTTGGGTCATTTTGTACTAAGTAAACATGAACCTCTCCAGAACTATTAGGACTTGACATATCAATATAGCGATCTTGTCCAACATCTTTTGCCCAGTCATCGGTTCTGACAATGACACCAACTTGGCTCGCCCCCTCTAAATGGGTATCGGCTAAAGTATGTTCATAGTAAACCCCATAATCATCGGTCCCGTTAAAGTCGTATTGTTGACCTTCTCCAGCGTTTGGTTGATATTGCCATAACCATAACGACCAGTCATCATACGATTGATCGTAACGGAAATAGTGTACCACCAGTTCAGTAGCATCCGCTGCATGAACGGTCATATGCGTTGAGACAAATAGCGCCGTGATTAGCGTTATCATCATCACTAATTTTTTTATTAATTTCATAAATAACTCCTCCTTAATTAGATACTTCCATTATAGCATAAACAAGGTATGTAATCGTTATCATTTTACATTGTGATAACGGTTACAACTTTTTTAATGACTACATCTAATCATATTCTGGATACGATTGCTTAAGATAACGTACTAAAATGTTGATTGAATAACTTGAATAAACATTAAGAGTTCGATATAATACGATAGAAAGAATAGAAACAGTGATAATTTAGGAGGAAACACGATGAATAATGTGAGGATTAATGACGGCATATTCATGTTCACAATGAACTTAGATGATATCTTATTCGAAAGTATGTGGGAGTTGCCAGATGGCGTCAGTATGAATTCTTATCTCGTTAAAGGAGATAAGGTCGCTATTGTCGATGGTGTGATTGGATGGGACGGTGTCCCAGAAACACTTTATGCGCATTTGAAGACGATGGATATAACAGTAGATGATATTGATTACGTTGTGGTAAATCATATGGAACCCGATCATTCTGGTTGGCTTGAAAACCTAAAAGAAATAACGACAGATTTTACAATTTTAGTCACCGCAAAAGGCGCACAGTTTATTTCATCTTATTATGGGGATGCGTTTCATATTCAAGTTGTTGAAGAAGGGGACACTGTTGATTTAGGACAAGGAAAAGTACTCAGTTTTCATCCAACGCCTAATGTGCATTGGCCAGAAACTATGTTAACGTATGAACAGTCAACACAAACCTTATTCTCGTGTGATATGTATGGCGGGTTTGGTACGTTACAAGCGTCTGTGTTTTATCAAGAATTAAGTGAGTCCGATCAAGCCCATTTTGATTATGAAACAGTGCGATACTTTTCTAATGTTCTTACAACGTTTTCACCGATGGTAAAACGGGCAATTCAAAAAACAGAAGAGCTTAATGTCAATATGATCGCGCCAGGACATGGTCCGGTATATAAAGACAGTGTGAACAAAATTATTGATCAATATAAACAATATTGTGAGTATGCGAACGGTGATGGAGACAATAAGATTACCATTCTTGTTGGCTCTATGTATGGTGTCACAGAAAAAGCAGTAGCGGCTATTGAAAGCTATTTATCAGATAAAGATATTACCGTATCGACACTGAAGTTACCATATGCGACTAAGAGTGATGTAGTTACAGAAGTCTTTACAGCTAAAGGAATTATTGTTGCCGCATCAACGTATGAATATCGTATGTTCCCCCCTGTAGCGCATGCGATTGATGAATGTGGTCGTAAGAAAATAACGAATAAAAAAGCATTATACTTTGGTTCATATGGATGGAATGCAAGTGCTGAAAAAGATTTAATGGGGATTATTTCAAATTACCGGATGAAATGGACGTTTGTTGATCCTATTTCTTTTGAAGGCGCAGCCAATAAAGAGACTATTCATAAGATTAAATCAGGTGTCGATGCCCTTTTAGAAAGTATGCAATAAGTCAACGAAAAGAATTCAATTTTTGAATTCTTTTTTTGAATCCAACTTCTTAAGCGTGTATAATACAATCATGGAGAGTGTTATATGCATTATACGCAAGTAAAAGGATTTCTATCCAATCATAATGGCATGAATTTATATCGAGGATGTACCCATGGATGCATTTATTGTGATTCTAGAAGTACATGTTACCAAATGAATCACCGGTTTGAAGATATCAATGTGAAAGAGAATGGGCTAAAACTACTGGAAACAGAATTGATCCGCAAACACCAAAAATGTATGATTGGAACAGGCGCAATGACAGACCCATATATCCCCCTTGAAACAACTATTAAATACACCCATCAAGCCTTAGAGGTAATTTATAAGTATGGTTTTGGTGTTGCAATTCAAACAAAATCTGCGCGTATCTTAGATGACTTAAATCTATTAAAAAAGATTAACCAACGCAGTAAAGCGATTGTTCAAATGACACTGACTACTTATGATGATGCCTTATCTCAAGTGTTAGAGCCGAATGTTTCGACAACTAAAGAGCGGTTTGAAGCGTTGTGTGAGTTTCAACAAGCAGGGATTGGGACAGTTGTGTGGCTATCGCCTTTGTTACCATTTATTAATGATACGGTAGAAAACATGCAAGGATTATTAATGTATTGTGTGAAAGCAAAAGTTAAAGGGGTTATTTTTTTTGGTGCGGGACTGACACTGCGTGAAGGGAATAGAGAGTACTTTTATCAGCAACTTGATAAACATTTTCCTGGGATGAAACAACGGTATCAGCGGATATATGGCAATCGATACGAATGCCGCTCACCAAATCATACTAAAATAAAAGATCTTGTTGAAAAGACGTGTGAAGCACATGGCATCCTTTATGACATTGATGAGGTGTTTACTTATATGAAGACATTCCCTAAAAAAACAAGGCAGTTATCATTGTTCTAATTCTTTTTGAGTTTAAGATAAAAATGGTGTATAATTGAGTAGAATTTTTATTAGGGGGAACAATATGATTGAAGTATTAAAAATAATGATTATTGGTATTATTGAAGGAATTACTGAATGGTTACCGATCAGTAGCACAGGACATATGATTTTAGCTGATGAATGGATTAATATGAATATGTCACCATCATTTAGAGAACTTTTCTTAGTCGTTATTCAATTAGGGGCTATATCGGCTGTAGGCGTGTTGTTTTTTAAAAAGTTAAATCCGTTTATTAAAGATAAAAAAGAGCGTATGAATGTCATTATGACATGGTTAAAAATAGCGTTTGCGTCTTTACCTGTCGCCGTTCTTGGATTGTTATTGGATGATTGGTTAACGGCGAAACTCTATAATTATATCACTGTCGCACTGATGTTAATAGTATATGGTGTTGTATTTATTGTCGTTGAAAATCATATGAGTGATAAAAAAGCGAATATTACGAGTATTGAAACACTGCCGTTTAAAACTGCTTTTTTGATTGGTTTGTTTCAAGTTTTAGCGTTAATTCCAGGAACTTCTCGTTCTGGCGCAACCATTATTGGTGGTCTAATTGTGGGGGCAAGTCGTTTTGTTGCCGCTGAGTTCAGTTTCTTTTTAAGTATTCCCGCAATGGTTGGCGCGAGTTTATTAAAACTCTATAAATACGGGTTTGATTTTACATCTGATCAAATTATTGCGTTAGTTGTTGGCATGCTTGTGTCATTTTTAATGAGTATTGTGGCTATACGTTTCCTAATCGGGTATGTAAAAAAACATGATTTTAAAGTTTTTGGTTACTATCGAATTGCACTGGGAATTGTAGTTGTGGTATACTTTATAGTGACAAATATACCGAATTAATGTCATTATATATGAGGGAAAGGGTTTATTATGAATCTACTAAACAAAGTTAAATTGATAAAATTGAATACTGCTGAAATACTTGTCCTTGGTTTTGCGGGGTTAATTTTGATTGGTAGTGTGTTTCTTGCCTTACCAATCGCGAGTAAAAGTGGTGAAAGTGTTGGTTTTGTTAACGCACTATTTACTTCAGCGAGTGCTGTTGCTGTGACAGGATTAGTCGTTGTCGATACCTTGACACACTGGACGACATTTGGCCATGTTGTTATTTTGGTGTTAATTCAAGTGGGCGGCCTCGGAATCATTACTATGGGAACCTTGTTTGCCTTGGTACTTGGCCGAAAAATAAATTTTAGAGAACGCGTTATAATGCAAGAGGCAATGAACAAAATATCTGTTAGTGGGGTTGTTCGTTTGGCTAAATATGTCTTAATTTTGACGTTTTTATTCGAAGGGATTGGGGCATTAATTCTCGCCACACGGTTTATTCCAATATATGGGTTTGGGAAAGGGTTATGGTTGAGTGTGTTCCATTCAATCAGTGCCTTTTGTAATGCTGGATTTGATTTAATTGGGAATTTCCGAAGTCTTACCCCATTTGTTGGAGATCCAGTTGTTAGTATTGTTATTGCCTTATTAATTATTTTAGGTGGGATTGGATTTGTTGTCTTACTTGAATTAATGGAGAAAAAAAGTCTTAAAAAGTTAAGTTTACATTCGAAAATGACGTTATCCATCACCGGAATTTTACTCTTGCTTGGGTTTATCATTGTATTGGCATTAGAATTTGATAATCCTGAAACAATGGGAAATCTTGGTATTGGTGGTAAACTGTTAAGTGGATTTTTCCATTCCGTGACCCCAAGAACAGCGGGGTTTAATACTTTGCCAATGGATAAATTGATGATGGGAACGATTGTCATGACAATTGTCTTTATGTTTATCGGAGGAAGTAGTGCCAGTACCGCTGGTGGTGTTAAAGTTACGACATTAGGTGTGATTGTCGCAACAATTTCGTCTGTGATTAAAGGGAAACAAGATACAGAAAGTTTTAAACGTAAGTTACCGAGGGATCTTGTGAATCGTTCCTTAACCGTTATCGCCTTATCATTAGCTTTAGTGATTTTAGTCGCCTTTATTTTAAGTATCACTGAAGATGCGACCTTTAAGGAAATCATTTTTGAAACAGTCAGTGCATTTGGAACTGTTGGATTATCATTAGGAATTACACAAGAGTTGAGTACTGTTGGTAAAATTGTTATCACTTTAACAATGTTCTTTGGTCGTGTTGGGCCACTTACAGTCTTTATGGCATTAGCAGAAAGACGCCAAGTTAGTAGTGCGATTGCTTATCCAGATGAACATATTATGATTGGTTAAAAGAGTGTGAAAACACTCTTTTTTTTATTCAATAAACTTGTTATAATATAGTGGTATGTAATCATGCATCATAGATTACAAATGTGATAATAATTACCAGTCTAAAGAGTACATTATATTTGACAGAAAACGACATCATTAGATGGTTTTGATGTATTGAAAGGCGTGTTTTATGTGTTACGGTATAGTTTAATACGAATGTTTTTAATGGTTGTGACGCTATTTTTAATTGTTTCTTTGGTGCAGTTCTTTGGTAATGTAGCGATGTTTTCTAAGTGGAGTATGCAACACCCTTTATATGAAGATTTTATATTAGCATGGGGAAGATATAAAGTGTTTTTAAGTGATGTTGTTTCAGACTGGTATTTTGGAGATAGCTTTTTATATAACCAAGATGCATGGGAACTCGCGATCAGTAAAATGTGGGTGACTGTTAAGATTAACTTAGCTGCCTATGTTTTTTATGTTAGTTTTGGATTTACGCTTGGCATCTTAGCCGCAGTCTATAAAAATTCTGTATTCGATAAGGTGGTTGTCAATGCGATTTTAGCTATAGGATCGATTCCCATATATATCATGATATTGGCTCTTATTTTATTTTTTGGATATCGATTGTTCATACTAGATCCCTTGTATACGCAAGTTGGAGAAGGGTTAATTGAACAACTTAAAGGACTTATTATTCCCGTTTTAGCCTTATCCTTTTGGCCGATGGCCAATATCATTCGTTTAACACGTGCAGAAGTAATTGATGAGTTAAGTGATGAATTTATCTACATTTTACGTGCAAAGGGATTAACCAGACGGCAGATTATTTTTAGACATACCATCAAACATGTGTTAACGACAATTATTCCAGAGATGACCAATACGTTTGTCGTGATTTTAAGTTTTTCATTTTTAATGGAAATTGTGTATCAAGTACCAGGCGTTGCCAAATTAATGTATGACTCAATTGTGACATCTAGTGGGTTTGGGAATACCGTATATCTTGATTTAGCAAATGTGATTGTTGTTGGTGGGTTTTATGCCTTTTTAGCATTATTAATTGGGTTTATAAACGATATGATTTTACCTCTGATTGATCCCCGGATCAAAATGGGCGTAAAACGTTAGGAGTGATTCTATGTGTGGTCGTTTTGTTATTCATTATACCTATGATGAATTACTTGCGTACTTAGATGATGTCTTTTCACCATATGAGATTCGGCATCAGTTAGAAGTGCCTAATTATAATATTGCCCCTTCAAACAATATTATATCAGTTATCACAAGCGCAGAAACTTACCGGATAGGAACCATTAAATGGGGCTTTAAACCATTTGAAAAATTCAAATATCCGATTATCAATGTCCGCTCTGAAACAATTAATGACAAACCCATTTATCGTCATGCATTTCAACATCGCCGCTGTTTAATTTTAGCTAATGGCTTTTACGAGTGGCAAACACAAGGACACGCGAAACAACCCTATTATATTCATCCTAAAATAGACACAATGTTAATTTTTGCAGGAATCTATACGGACTATGAAGATCGTGATGGTAATAGTCATTTTTCAGTCGCAATTGTAACAAAAAATGCCAATAAACAGATGCAGTCTTTACATGATAGAATGCCTGTTATATTTACCAAAGAAGCCGCAGAGACGTGGTTGCGTAAAGATACATCAATCGAGGCACTACGATCGCTAATAGAAAGTGATGAGGTGACATTAGAACACCATCCAGTTAGTCAACGCGTCAATAATGTTCATAATAATACACAAGAAAACATCCAACCAATCAATAAATGATGGTTGGATGTCATTTTTTGATTCAAAAAACCCTACTTAAAAAAGTAGGGTGTTATTTTCATCATTATTGTTTTTCAATGCAGATCACATAAGGACCTTGCGGTTTATTATAATAACTATATTTAATGACATGATAATCATCGAAGTCTAACGATTCAACATAGGTTAATACGTCATCGCTTTCTTCTTGTCCACCAAATTTACCAACATACACAACAAGGGCAATCATACCACCTGGTACCAAGCGTTCTTGTACCTTTTTAATGGCAGAAATTGTCGATGGACCTTGGGTTACGATTCGTTGGTCACTACCTGGTAGATGACCAAGGTTAAATAAAGCAGCTTTAATGTCTTCTTCGACATACTTGTCGAGATTTTCGTGCGAATCTAAAATCGTTTCTACATTATGAATTTTATTGCGTTTCATGCGTTCTTCTGTGTTTTCTATAGCGAGTTCTTGGATATCGAACGCATACACTTTTCGAGCTTGTCTAGCCAAGAATAATGTGTCATATCCGTTCCCGCATGTTCCATCAATGACATAGTCATCGTTGGTAATAATTTCCTTAAGTTTGTTATGTACAAAAGGAATTACTTTCTTTATCATTGTTATCACCTCTACACACATTATAACATGAAACAAGTGATTTTTAAGAGATAATTATAATTTTTTGCAAGCGCTTTTACATCATACTCCAAAGACCATTTTGCTTTTCAAAGAATAATAACGGCATAGTTATATGAACAACCCATGTGATTTTTCCATTGTGGACACAAAAAAAATGAAAACGGTTTACCAATTCTTTATATTTTATGTTAGAATAAAGAATAGAGAAACCGTTTACAAACACAATTCATTACATAAGAAACTAATTTGGAGGGACACAATTATGAAAAAATATGATATTGAAAAAATCCGGACGATTGCTGTTGTGGGGCCGCAAAGTTCGGGAAAAACTTCCTTTATGGAATCTGTGCTCCATGTTACAAATGTAAAAGGTGTTAAAGGAACCGTTGAAGATGAGAACACCACTTCAGATTTCTTAGAAGAAGAAAAAGGTCATTCATCATCATATTCAACATCAGTCATTCCTGTTGAATATGAAGGGTTCAAATTTAACTTCTTAGACACGCCAGGTGCTAAAGGTATGGTTAATGAGGTTAATCAAGCATTGAGTGTTGTAAAAGGCGCTGTCATGATTATAGACGGACAACGTGGGATTGATTTACAAACTGAACAGATTTTACATAGTTTAAATGATCGAAATGTACCAACATTCATTTTTATTAATAAAATGGACAAAGAAAATGTAAAGTATGATAAAGTACTAGATAGCCTAACAGAAATCTTAGGTAGCAAAGCTGTACCATTTTTATATCCCGTCATAGAAGATGACGACTTTAAAGGATATATCAATCTTGTAGATATGAAAAAACGTGTCTTAAAAGAAGGTAAAGTAGTTGATGAAGAAATTGATGATAATTATGCATCATTAGTCGAAGAACCACGTGAAAATATTGTTGAAAGTGTTGCAATGAGTAGTGAAGCATTACTTGAAAAGCATTTTGATGGTATTGAGTTAACTTATGAAGAAATTACAGGCGGATTACGTGAAGGCGTATTAAATGGGGATTTAAAACCTGTCGTTGTTGGATCTGTCTTGAAAGATATCGGTGTGCGTGACTTGTTAGAGATGTTTGAAATGTTCATGCCAGCACCAAATGATTTAAAGCCAAAAGCGGGTATGCATCCTGATACGGCAGAAAAAATTCGTCGTAAAACAGTGAATGATGCTCCGTTTAGTGCCTATGTATTTAAAACCAGTATCGACCCATATATTGGAACCTTGAACTATATTAAAGTCTATAGTGGGACTGTTAAATCTGGTGATAAAATATATAACCCAGTCACAAAAGAGGAAATTAAAGTCAACCAGATTTGTTTCTTACGCGGGAAAGAACAATTAGATACTGATTCTTTAAATGCTGGAGATATCGGGGTGCTCGTTAAATTAGATGATATCCAAACAGGCCATACGTTATGTGCGCCAAAACATCCAATCATTTATCGTGGCCCAGAAATTCCAACCCCAACCATTTATGTGGCAATCCATCCTAAACAAAAACGCGATGAAGATAAAATTTCATCGTCATTACATAAACTTGTTATTGAAGACCCATCGATTGAGTATAAACGTAATCGAGAAACATCACAATTACTCATTGGTGGACAAGGTATGGCACATATTAATTATACCTTAGAAAAATTGAAAAATGCTTTTGATGTAGAAGTGGATATTCTCGATCAAAAAATTGTCTATCGTGAATCTATTCGTAAGAAAGCTGAAGGTCACGGACGTCATAAGAAACAATCAGGTGGAAGTGGACAATTTGGTGTTGTCGATATCCGATTTGAACCAATGAATCCAAATGAAGAAGAGTTTGAGTTTGAAGAAGAGATTCATGGTGGTAGTGTACCAAAAGGATATTTCCCAGCAGTAGAAAAAGGATTAATTGACACCTTTGAAAGTGGCCCATTGGCTGGATTCCCAGTGATAGGTGTAAGAGCTGTCTTGTATGATGGGAAATACCATCCTGTTGATTCAAATGAAATTTCATTTAAAATTGCGGCGAGTTTAGCTTTTAAAGATGCAATTAAAAAAGCGATGCCAACATTACTTGAACCAATCATGCGACTTGAAATCATCTCTCATGATGATTATGTTGGCGATGTTATGGGTGATATTAATAAACGTCGTGGTAAAGTGTTAGGTATGGATCCGTTAAATGGTGGCAAACAACAAATCACTGCTGAAGTACCTGAAGCTGAGATTGTAAGTTATGCAATTGACTTAAACCAAATGACACAAGGAACCGGTGTCTTCAAACGTGAGTTTGTCCGTTATGAAGAAGTCCCACGTAACTTGATTGATGATATTGTCGCGCAGGTTAAGCGTGATCAAGAAGAAGAGTAAAGCTTATTAAAAATAGACACTTTAGTTATCCTAAAGTGTCTATTTTTTGTAGATTATATAATAAAGTTTCCTTTTTCAAAGATGGGTACTTTTTGTCCATCTTTTGTAATACCGGTAACCGCTAAGTCTTCACTACCGAACATGAAGTCAGAATGTGCGAGTGAATCATTATAGCCCTTTTTCGTAAGTTCTTCTTTATCCATCTGTGTTCCCCCAGCAATATTCATTGGGTATGCACGTCCTAAGGCCATATGACATGATGCATTTTCGTCAAACAAGGTATTAAAGAATAAGATATCCATATTTGAAATTGGTGAGTCATGACTGATTAAGGCAATTTCACCTAAACGGGAACTACCTTCATCTAACTCTAAAAGGTTAGTTAAGGTATCTTTTTCTTTTTTGGCATCGTAATCAATGACTTTACCATGCTCAAATTTTAACCAGAAATCTTCAATGACATTCCCTTGATAGTTAAGGGGTTTGGTCGCTACAACCTTACCGTTTACGCCATCTTTATGTGGCATTGTGAAGGTTTCTTCTGTTGGT
Source organism: Candidatus Izemoplasma sp. (assembly GCA_036172455.1). Taxonomy (NCBI): domain Bacteria; kingdom Bacillati; phylum Mycoplasmatota; class Mollicutes; order Candidatus Izemoplasmatales; family Candidatus Izemoplasmataceae; genus Candidatus Izemoplasma; species Candidatus Izemoplasma sp. Next base: position 277,167 of record JAXKVY010000001.1, on the reverse strand, counting down.
ATGTTAGGATTAAAATAAACACCCTTTGCTGAGGTCTCTCCACCACCAGCCCATACATGGTTTTCTACTAAGTCAATTGTAATATCAGTTCCTAAGCTGTTTTTAAAGTGGAGACTTTTAAACTGATAATCATTTAAGATGGTATTGTGGTGCAATAACCGTTCATTATGTTCTTTCCATTCTTGGATGGGATCGTTATCTTCAGTTACACGTGACGCTTTTAAAATAGCGTCCCATAATGCTTCAACAGCTTCTGTATCGTCTAAATCAGGAAAGATTTTATTCGCCCAAGGAACATTTGGTGCCGCTACAATACTCCATTGACTCTTATTCCCCATCATATGTTCTCTGTAAAATGATAATGCTTGTGAGCGGGCTTTTGTAGTTTCTTGCATTTTCTTTGGATCAACGCCTTTGTTTAATCCAGGAATTGGTGAAGTTATACTTATTACACACGCGCCTTGATCAACAAAATACTGGTACTTATTAATCGCATATTCAGGGATATCTGTCAGTGTATCAACATTCATGTGATCATATCCATAGCGACTGACATAGTCGTCACTCCATTGTACAATTACTTTCTTTGCGCCTGCTTTATAGGCAGATTCAGTTATTTTTCTAGCTAATGTTTTTGTCTCAGTTGATGCATTAATAACAACAACTTGGTCTTGTTGAACATTAGCACCAACGTTTACTGCTAAATCAGCAAACTTTTCTAATAAATTATCGTTCATCGTATCATCCTTTCTCAATAAATAGTATATCATTAAAGTGCCTAAATTTAAAAGATAAATGTGCTATTTTTAGACTTTTTTGAAAACTCTTTCATGATGTTTTGAAAGTAAAAAAAATGGTTCCTTTTTTGTCCGATACAATAAGGAACCATTAATCATTGATTATATTCTTTTATTTTTTTGAAACATATAAATACTCGCAGAGAAAATAATGATATATCCAATGATGCTGTAGATGTCCGGGAAGTTAAAAAAGACAATGTAACTGAGAACCGTAACAAATATAACATTGAAATAGTTGAAAATAGAAATGTCTCTAGCTGGCGCGTATTGATAAGCGATAGTAATACCGAACTGACCAATAGATGCGAACATTCCTGCTAAAAGCAGATATATGACTTGGTATACATTCATTTGTTCATAATAGATCATCATAAAGGGTAAAATAACAATCACACTAAAAGTTGAAAAGAAGAAGGTGATTGAATAATAGGCTTCTTTATTGCGTAGATATCTTAATACGGTGTAAGCCGCACCTGCTAACATAGCGGCAGAGATGCTGGCTAAGTAGGGAATCAAGTCAACCTGAAAGGCTGGCTTGATAATAAATAATGCCCCTATAAAGGCGATAAAAACGCTAATTACTTGATAAGCTTTTAAGCGTTCTTTTAGAAATACAGCACTAAAGATAAGTAAAAAGAATGTTGACAGCTTGTTTAACATATTGGCATCACTTAGGACCATATTATCCATCGCATAAAAATAAGCAATCATTCCCAATGTTCCGAATATACTTCGTAACAATAACGGTGGGATATGTTGAACATCATTAATCAATTTACTCCGATAATAAAGAATTAAAGATAACGAAAAGATCATTGTAATTAGATTTCTAAAAAAAACTTTTTGTATGGTTGGTAAGTCACCAGAAAGTTTCACAAAAATACTCATCACCGCAAAGCCGAATGCTGAGAGAAGTAAAAATAGTATACCTTTCATTTTGCTTGATAAATGTGCCATATAATCACCAAAATCTATTATAGCAAAATACCGATAAATGTCATTAAAAACACCTAATTTATCGATTTTTTTTATTTTTTAAATTTTTCATATTTATTTAATCTAATATCCATTAATATTCAGTTGTATGAAAGCGTTCTCTAAGATATAATTAACATGGTTTAATTTGCAAACAAAACAATAAAAGGAGGCAACGATGAATTTACATAAAATTCTAAAGAAACATGGGTTTAAGAAGGACAGATTAATTGAAATTTTAATTGATGTCCAACATGCGTTACCCGATCATCACATGACTGACAAAGATCTTTCAAGAATTGCTGATGCGCTCGATGTATCAGTGAGTCATGTCTGTAGTGTTATGTCGTTTTATACCTTGCTAAGATGTGAGAAACATGGGAAGTACATCATCCAAGTATGTAAAGGTGTGCCCTGTTATTTGAGTGATGAGTTTAGTTTACTTAAAACACTTGAAATAACGTTAGGTATCTCTGCCGGTGAAACAACACGAGATGGCTATTTCACATTAGAAGAATCTGCTTGCCTCGGACATTGTGATGAGGCACCCGTGATGCGGATTAATCATCAAATATATACAAATCTAACAAAGAGCAAGGTTCTTCGTATTATTGAGTCGTGTAAAGAAGGGACCTTATGCTAACACAACGCTTGCTAACACAACGATTCAATCAGTATGATGGTATTAATATAAATGATTATTTAAAGCTCGATGGCTTTATTGCGTTCCATAAAGCGATAACGATGCCAAAAGAAGCGATTATAAATGAGATTAAAACATCACGTTTAACAGGACGTGGGGGTGCCGGCTTTCCAACCCATATAAAAATGCAAGCAATGCTTCAAACGGATGGGGACAAAATCTTAGTATGTAACGCCGATGAAGGTGAACCTGGGCACTTTAAGGATCGGTATTTATTAGAAAAAGATCCGTACTTAATACTTGAGGGAATTTTAATCAGTGCATATGCTACAGGCGCATCGCATGGGTATATGTATATTCGTGGAGAATATGACCAGGCAATAAAACAATTTCAGCGGGTGATCTCAATTGCGGAAAATAAAGGATATTTAGGTAAGCGAATATTAAATACTGACTTTAGCTTTCATCTAGAGATAAGGCGAGGGGCAGGCGCGTATGTGTGTGGTGAAGAATTTGCGCTTATGGAAAGTATTGAAGGTAAACCAGGGAGAACGCGCGTGAAACCGCCTTATCCAACGGACAAAGGGGTGTTTGGTAAACCAACACTGATCAATAACGTAGAAACATTTTGTAATTTGCCTACCATTATCTTACATGGTGGTAAGACCTATGCTAAAGTAGGTAGTGAATTAGCAACAGGTACAAAGCTTATTTGTCTATCAGGTCATGTAAAAAATAAAGGCCTTTATGAAGTCCCTTATGGGACACCAATTATTGATGTTATTAATAAATTAGGTAATGGCACAGTGAATGATATTCCAATCCAAATGGTTCAGATTGGTGGCGCCTGTGGACCAATTATTCCGCCTAGTTTACTCACGATGAGCATCGATAACGAAGCATTTGAAGTTTTTGATGCTAAAATGGGCGCAGGGGCTATTATTGTGATGGATGAAAATGATGACTTGTTTGATATTGTCTTACGCAATATGACCTTCTTTTTACATGAGTCTTGTGGTAAATGTACGCCATGTCGTGAAGGACATGTTCAATTAGTCCATTTATTAAAGAAATTTGTCAATTTCAAAGCTACAGATAAAGATTTTCAATCATTAAAATCGCTCGCAGAAGTGATTCACACCACCACTTTATGTGGTCTAGGACAAACCTCGCCAACTTCCATTATATCCACTTTAACCTATTTTGAACGAGCGTAACATAAACGCATTAAGCAAAGTAATAAGGAGGGTCAACATGCCTAGAATTACCATTAATAACACGCCGTTAGATGTCCCTGAAGGCATCAGTATTTTAGATGCTGCAAAAACGCACAATATAAGCATCCCGACGTTGTGCCATTATCCAGATTTAAAAATCAACTCAGATTGCCGAATCTGCGTAGTTGAACTAAAGGGTGAACGGATGTTGAAAACATCCTGTTCAACGCCTGTGAAAGAGGGAATGGAGATTGTAACAAACTCACCAAGAGTTTTACAAGCGAGAAAGACAATAACTGAGTTAATCTTATCATCACATGACGCGGATTGTACAGCTTGTACGCGGAATATGCGATGTGAATTACAAACTTTAGCCAAAACGTTAGGAATTGATTCTAATCGCTTCACGACAACATTTAAAGCGATGCCAATAGATGATCATAATCCATCACTTGTAAGAAATATGAACCGATGTATCAAGTGTGGACGGTGCGTAGATGTTTGCGAACACATCCAAGGGATGAATGTCCTTAAACGCAACGGACGATCGCATACTATGCAGATTACACCCCCGTTTAATCAAAGTTTAAATGATGAGATTTGCACATTTTGTGGACAGTGTGCCAATGTATGTCCAGTAGGCGCAATTATGGAAAAAGATGATACTCAAATGGTTTGGGAAAACTTACATAATCCTCAAAAACGGACACTCGTACAAGTTGCCCCCGCCGTTAGGGTGTCAATTGGTGAATCATTTCATAGCGAGACGGATACGGTCCCCATTGGCAAGTTGGTGAGTGCTTTAAAACACCTTGGTTTTGATGAGGTATATGATACCAATTTTACGGCTGACCTAACACAATTATGGAAGAAGGCAGTGAACTGATTTATAGACTTCAAAACAATGATGTATTACCGATGATGACAAGTTGCTGTCCAGGATGGATTAATTATGTTGAACAGCGTCACCCTGATATACTCAAACATATCTCTAGTTGTAAAAGCCCCCAACAAATGTTTGGTTCACTCGCAAAAAACTATTATACTGAGCTTAATAACTTAAACAAAGAAGATATCTTTGTTGTTTCAATCATGCCATGTACAGCTAAAAAATATGAAGCCAAACGACGAGAGTTTAGAGACCAATATCATCACCTTGATGTCGATGTTGTTTTAACCACGCGAGAACTTGAAAAAATGCTTAATCAAATGGGGATTAATTTTGATCAGTTAGAAAACATCGATTTTGATGAACCATTTGGCATTACTTCAGGCGCTGCGCAATTATTTGGCGCATCAGGAGGGGTCATGGAAGCGGCTTTAAGAACGGTCACAGAAATAGTGACAAACACGCCACTATCATCTTTAGACTTTACTTCAGTAAGAGGGATGAATGGTATTAAAGAAGCGACTGTAAACTTAAATGGTAAAGAGATAAAAGTAGCGGTTAGTCATTCTTTAAGTAATGCAGAAACATTAATCAAAGATATCAAAACAGGGAATAGTCCCTATACCTTTATCGAAATTATGGCGTGTCCAGGCGGTTGTATTGGTGGTGGAGGGCAACCATATGGGACAGACACCTTAAAGCGATTAGAACGAATGGAAACGACCTATCAAGTCGATTTACACAAAGAAATTCGTAAGTCTCACGAGAATCCTGCAATTAAAACACTCTATAAAACGTATTTGAAGAAACCACTTAGTGAACGATCTCATCATTTATTACATACCCGTTATTATCCTCGACACTCTGATAGTTCGTAAGCAAATTAATTGCGAAACATACCACCTTTTTGGCATAATATGTATTGGAAAAGGAGTTGGAATAAATGAAAATAGAATTATGGAGTGATTTCGCGTGTCCATTCTGTTATATTGGAAAAACGCGATTTGAAAATGCTTTAAATAAGTTTCCTCATAAAGATGAAGTAGAAGTCATATTTAAAGCTTATCAGTTAAATCCAAATGCCCCAAAAGTAATGACTACAAGTCCTGCTAAGGCATTTGCAAAGGGGCACAATATGACCGAGGCGCAAGCCAAAGAACGATTCAAAATGTTTCAAGAGAATGCGAAAACAGTCGGCCTTACGTATGATTATGACAAGATTCAAATGACAAATACATTTGATGCACATCGTCTCGCAAAATGGGCAAATACGCTTGGTAAAGAACCAGAGATCACGGCCCGTTTTATGAAAGCCTATTTTACAGAAGGCAAAAACTTAAGTGACAGTGATACCTTAGTCTCACTTGCTGGAGAAGTGGGGTTAGATCAAGAAGAAGCGCAAAATGTATTAAACACGAATCAATTTGCTGATACAGTAAAAACACAAATTGATGAGGGTAGACAAGTTGGTGTCAGAGGCGTTCCATTCTTTGTCCTCAATCGTAAATATGGTGTAAGTGGTGCGCAACAAGAAGCTTACTTCACCCAAGTGTTAAACAAATTATGGGAAGAAGAACAACCGTTAAAAACACTCAATGATGATGCGAGTGGCGCAACTTGTACAGATGACTCTTGTGAAATTTAAATAATTAAAAAAGCGTTGAAGCCATAACTTTTATGACTTCAACGCTTTTTGTATTTGGGGCAGTAATTGATTAAATGCTCTAGGTAATGAGTAAGTCGATTTAATCTCATCAATTGTTACATATATTCCATCGGTAAGTTCTATATCTGTAAATACGATATACGCTTTTATTTTCCATTGCAAGTGGGTAAAGGTATGGGTATAGTTTTTGAGATGCACAATGGAATCGATGGATATATCTAAATATTTTGCTTTAATCAATTCTTTTGTTAAATGTTTTTCTTCCATAACGAATCCATAAAGTTGATTTAATAATTTTTCATCTCGTTTTTTAATGAAGAGTTTATTATTATAAACAAATACGAGGACTGTTTTTTCTTGTATATCTTTTTTCTTTCGTGGCTGTTTTATGGGAAGTAGGTCTACTTCATTATGCTTATAGGCTAAGCAAAGGGAACGTAATGGGCAAATAGCACAGTGTGGTGATGTCTTTGGCAAACAGATCAATGCACCTAACTCCATTAAGGCTTCTGTAAAATCACTGGCATGTTCTCGCGGCATTAAGCCATCTACAGCTGTTTTAATGGTTCTTTTAACCTGGGGGTCTTTGGTTGTTTTATGGATGCGTAACACACGTGCCATTACACGATATACATTACCATCAACCGCAGCATATGGCTCATTGTATGCAATTGACATGATAGCAGCCGCAGTATATGGACCGATACCAGGGAGTTTGAGTAATGACTCATAGTCACTAGGAAATGCGCTATTATTCTCAGAGACGATTTTTTCTGCCGTCTTTTTCAGGTTTCTTGCTCGGGAGTAATAGCCTAATCCCTCCCAAAGTTTTAATACATCATCAAGCTTTGCATGAGCTAAATGTTTGACATGTGGATATTGAGTCATAAACCGATTAAAATAATCAATGACAGTCGTAACCTGGGTTTGCTGAAGCATAATCTCAGATACCCAGACCTTGTAAGGTGTTTTATTCATGCGCCATGGCAATTCACGTTTGTTCTTTTGAAACCATGATAATAGATTATCTGTAAAAAGTTGTTTGTCCATAATATCACCTATCCTATTGTAAAAGGTTTTTATGAAAAAAACAATTATGTTGATTGCAATAATACTTGATAAAGGGTTTTTTATTTATACTATAAAAGTGTTATAATGAAGTATATTAATTATTGGAGGCTACTATGAGACGTTTATCAAAATTAAATCGAGCAGGGTTATCGTTACATCAAACGTATTATGACACACAGATTCAAACGTATGTTATTAACGAAGATCCAGGATTGGAATGGATCTCAATTAATGGACTTAAAGATCAAACACAAATTCAATCTTTACTGACTAACATCAATGTTGATAAGTTATGGATTGAAGACATCTTTTATCCGAATCAACGAACGAAAATTGAAACACATAATAACAGTATGTATATGGTTGTGAATGGAACGTCACAAAACCATCCAAAAGATATATCTAGATATATTCAGGTGATATGTAGAAACAATCAAATTATCACAATCAGTGAAACACCGACTGATATGTTTAATCAGTTGAAATCACGCTTAGAAGATGACACTGACAGCTCTTTAGATAGAGATCATTTTCTATATTTATTGCTTGATCATCTGGTTGATTTTTATTTAGAAACGGAACTCCATTTAGCAAGTGCTTTACTTGAATTAGAACAACGCTTTTTAGAAGAAGAAGATCAATCTATTACGACATTGCATACATTAAGAAAAGAGAGTTATACCTTGAAAATACTTGCTCAAACATTAGTCGATCCGAGTGTTCAAAAAACACTTAAACAGTATCTTAATCCACCAGAGTCATTAACCCAGCAGTACGAAGATGTATTCGATCATATCCACCGGTTAAACATGTTATTAAGTGAAGACCGTGAAATGGTTAGAAATATTGTTGATTTATATAATAATTATATGGCTAATAGAATGAATGAAATAATGAAAACATTAACCATTTTTAGCGCCATTTTCATTCCATTATCGTTTTTTGCTGGCGTCTTTGGGATGAATTTTATTGATATGCCGATTTTAACCGTACAAAATGCGTTACCTTGGTTCTTTGCTTTTAGCGGATTTATTGCGATTATAATGATACTCTTTTTCAAATTAAGAGATTGGATATAACCATCCAATTTGACAAATAATAAATACTTGTGTAAAATGCTTTAACCCTTTAACAAAGCAAAGTGTTAATGACTGCGCTTACATTTATATTAGAGCATTAATAAGCGCTAAAAAGGGTATCGCATCTTGTCTCAAAATAGTCTAAATAGCATGATGTTAAAATGGACCTTATATAGAACTAAAAATAATTTTCACTTTTCATGATAAATATGATAAAATGGGTTGGTACAAACAAATATATACATAATCAAAAGGGAGGCTTTTTAATGTTAAATTTATTTAAGAAATTTGTTTTATTTATAGCGATATTGAGTTTCAGTTTTGCTTTAGTTGGATGTGGGCCTGAGACGATAGAAGATGTGACAAATCCAGTTATTGACACAATTGATGATGTCCATTTTACGATAGGTGATGACTTACCCGATTTTGAATCATTGGTTCAAGCATCAGATGATTCAACCGAAGATGTCAGTATTACCGTTGATTCTGATTTAGTGGATTTCGAGACACCAGGAACCTATGAAGTGACCGTAACTGTCACCGATGATGCCGGCAATGCTGTTGAAGAAACATTTGATGTCATTGTATCTGAATATATTTACACAGACGAAGAATTGGCTATCTTAGATATGGAAAATTTTACGATGCCGTCTTCAACTCCCGAAGAATTCGACTTGCCGAAATTCGGATCGAATGGGACACAGTTTTACTGGCAATCAAGTGATCCATTGGTAATTACTCCTGAAGGTTTTGTGATTAATCCACCAGTAGGATCAGGATCAGAAACTGTCACCTTAACAATGACAGCGGTAAATGGAGATTACCGGGAATCATTTACCTATGATTATGTTGTTTCACCAAATAGTGAAGTATCTGTTACTAACAATGTATTAATGGACTTTACTGGAACAAGTGATGAGTATGTAGTTGATGATCAAACAGATATTCCGATATTTTATGTTGACAATGGGACTGTTCCATATATAGATATAGAAACATTTATTACCATGATTGATGGTGCAATCGATTCAAGCATCCTTAATTATAATATGACCGAAGAGGATGTAATGTTAATCTCTTATGATATTGATTACGAAGACTTTGATGGAACGAATGTCACAGAATCATTTACAGCATCAATCGATTTTACTGGTAATACAGTAACGGTGAATAACTTTGGTTTCTTTGAAAATTATATCGCCTCAACTTCTAGTGACTATGGTGAAGGTTTAGATTATGTCGATGCTGATTATGTCGATGGCGACCAAGTCACTTTAGAACTTGGTGAATATAACATTGATATTTTACCATATGCTGATGAAACAGAACAATATTACTTAATGCCGTTAAGTGTTGCGAATATGTTATTCGCTGGCAATATCTATTATGATGTCTATTATAATGGTGAAGCATTATATGGTATCGATACCTTTGGGTTAAGTAGTGGTGGCGAAGAAAATGAAGCCTTACAAACACAAGTTAGAACCAGTGCCTTAAATGGTGAAGATATGCCTGAAGATATGCAATGGTTTACATATCATTACTTAGCCTTTGCGATGGATTATTTCTATGGTTTAAGAGAATTCCGTGGTGTAGATACATATTATGAAAAGTTAAGCTTACGTGCCGACAACATGATCGGGGCAAGTACAACGGACTTTTATGAAGAAATATATGATTTCACCTACGGATTAGATGATTTACATAGTTCTCATATCTTCTACGGTTATTATTACCATAATCCAGGACATTTTACCCAACCTTCTCTTAGTGATTTTGGTAGCCGTGTAAATCGGTTTTATGAAGGATTATGGGATGTACAAGACGCCTTAGTTGAAAAATTTGGTGGTACCTCGTCAGATATTAATATTCCTGAGTATAGTTTAATCGATGATGATAAAACAGCTGTGATTCATCTTACCGGTTTTACTATTGATACACCAGATGAGTTCAAGAGTACTATTAATGGATTGCCAAGTAGTGTGGAAAATATTGTCGTTGATTTATCGTATAATACAGGCGGTAACTTAGGCGCTGTATTACGAATCTTTGGGTATATGACAGAATCACAAATCAAATACCATTCACAAAATCCAGCCGATAATTCGGCGGTAACCTATTATATTGAATCAAGTTATAATGCATATGAAGAATATAATTGGTATGTTCTTAGTTCCAGTGTAACTTTTAGTGCCGCAAACCTTATGACAAGCATGGCTCAAGAACTGGGTATTCCAACAATGGGACAACCATCTAGTGGTGGCGCATCGTCAATTGGTACCATCATTTTACCAGAAGGTTCAGCGATTATGGTAAGTACGAATAATGTGCTTAGTCGCCGTGATGGAGAAAATTACTTTAGTATTGAAGATGGTGTTGACCCTGATTATCTTATGAGTGATGTCACAAGTGATGACGAGATTATCCGTATCATCAATGAAGATCAAAGTGAATAAAGAAGATAAAAATTTAGAAAAATTTCAGATAAAAATACAATAAATTCATCAATAACGCTTTATAAAAGGATAAAACAAGCTTGGTATATTAAATTTTATCAAAAAAGTTAAATAATTCTCAATATGGGGATGATATTTTGATGAATTTATTGTATAATATGTCTGAACATTCATATAACCCTGTGTTTTTTCTTTTTCATTAGAAGTTGCAAGAAAAAAAAGCGTAAGCACTTTCAAGGGTTAAAAAGCAAAACAATCTTTACATATTGGATAACTTATGATATAATTTTTAAAAAGTTAGAACCGTGTAATCGTGCCAAGAAATATCTGTTTTAACTTTTCAAAACAATTTCACATGATATAAACTTTTGTGACCTATATATTCTATTAGGTCAACAAAATTTATATAAATAAAGGATTTAACTAAAAATCTAATATTTTAGAAAGAGAGAGGAGAAAATATTTTGAAGAAATTATTATTATTTCTAGCAGCGTTCTCGTTAACGTTGGGTCTTGCTGCCTGTGGTAATGGCGGAGACGACACACCACCGGAAGAAGAGAACAAAGCTCCTGAGATTACAGGTGTCACTGACATCACAATTACTTTAGGAGAGACATTCGATGCCCTTGAAGGTGTATCTGCATCTGATGATGAAGATGGAGATTTAACTTCAGACATTGAAGTTACTGGTACAGTTGACGCTAACACAAACGGTACTTATACATTAACGTATACAGTTACCGATAGTGATGGTGTAGTTACAACTGTTACTCGTGAAGTTACTGTATCTGATGCAAATATTACGTATGAACTTCCAGAAGATGGATTCTACAACTTTAAATTTGCTGATACAGAGCTTAGACATGACTTTATGGCTGCGGCTGAAAAGTACTTAATGAACAATATGTATGCAGGTGTTCCGCTATTTGCTAATGGTGGATTCGCATTATATAGTTCTCGTATGCAATTACCTGTCGAAGAATATGTAGCAGTAATGGGGTATGGTACTTCATTCGCTACAATGAGTGAAGACGACTCTACTGTATTAATGGATGATGGTGAGTTTGGTAATGCTGGTGAGTACACATACCGTACATGGATTAGTACAAACCCTGGTACTTTCAACCAATGGAAGTATGACACATCAACTGATAGTGACTTAATGGGTGAATATTATGACGCGCCTTATGTTTATGTTTATAACGATGACAAAACTGGTTATGAAGTTGTACCATCAATGGCTGCCGGGTTACCTGTTGCAGGTGATGATCAAGAAATGACTGATACTGGTAAATTAGTTGCCAATACTTGGTCTATCTCAATCCGTGATGACTTAGAATGGTATATGCATCCAGACGTTGATACTAACGCATTTGAATATGACGAAGTAATCGACGCAAATGACTTTGTTGGAACATACAAACTAGCACTAAAAGAAAACTGGTTCCGCGCTATTTCTGGTGGCGGAGACTTTGTTACAAGCTCTAACGCTATCGTTGGTGCAGAAACGTATGCTAATGAACCAACTGAAGACAATTGGGCAAATGTTGGTATTACATTAGTAGATGATCATACAATCAAATTTGAATTTGTTGATCAACAATCTGAATGGAACGTTAAGTATTGGTTAAGTTCATTCGTTATGACACCAATTAACTTAGAGTTATATGAGTACCTTGGTCAAGGATTAGAAGAGGGAGAAACTAACCCTTATGGTACTAGTCCACAAACGATTGGTATGACTGGACCTTATGTATTGGATTACTATGAAGCTGACAAAATGATCCGTTTCGTTAAGAATGATGTATTCCATACACCAGAATTATACTTCTATACTCACAAAACATATCAACGTATAGATGACTCTGAAATTGCATTCCAAGAATTTGAAGCTGGAAAACTTGATGCTGTATCACTTCCAACTGAGAAGTATGATCAATATAAAAACCATCCAGGTTTAAAACGAATCCCTGGTGCGACAACATTCCGTATTATGATTAACGGATTAGGAACTCAAGAAGCACAAGATGCCAAATTCCCTGATGGAGATTGGACTCCAGAGCCAATCTTAGCTAATCAAGACTTTAAAATGGCGATGTTCTTCGCTATTGACCGTCAAAAATTAGCGGAAGAGGTATTGAAAACAAGTACAACTAATATGTATTTATTCAGTGATGCTTACTTAGTTGACCCTGAATTAGGTATTCCTTACCGTTCAACTGAACAAGGTGAATCTGTTGGTGAAGGATTATCTCCAAGTACACATGGTTATAACTTTGATGCAGCGCAAGCATTGTTCAAGAGTGCTGTTGAAGACTTAATTGCAGACGGTGATTTAACTGCTGGTACTGCAGATGCGTACGAAGTTATTACAATTGAGTTTAACTACTTTGCTGATTCAAATGCACAAGTCTTAATGTTTGAATATTTAAAACAAGCATTTGAAAGTGCATTTGTAGATGATGAAAATTATGTAAAAGTTGAATTAGAAGGATATCCAAAAGACTTCCCTGGAATCTATTATGACTACATGATGATTGGTCAATTCGATCTTTCAATCGGTGGTATTAGTGGTTCTACATTAGATGCGGCAAGCTTCTTAGATACTTATAGTTCTGATAACCGTAGTGGATTTACTCTTAACTGGGGTATTGATACTTCTGTAGCAGAAATCGAAGTTGCTTACGAATTTGATGGTGAAAAACGTTATGAAATCTGGTCATTTGATGCAATTCATTCTGTATTAAATGGTGAAGTTTATCTCGTTGATGGTGAAGAAGGAGACGTTCCTGCAGCAACTAACGTACGCAAGGCGCCTACCTCATTTACATTTGATATTAGCCAATTTGATGAAGTAGCGAAATATACTAACATTACATACACAGTACAAACATATAATATACTTACTGGTGTTTATGACGATGTTGCTGGATTAGTAGATGTAACACCTACTTCAGGAACTGATATTGAAGTTACTGGTTTAGACCCTTACTTCTATGGATATGATCCAGACGGTAACCTTGTCTATCAAGGTGACTATCAAATCGTTGTAGAATTTGAATATGTTGGGCAAACACTTGACGATGGTACAACACCTCGTACTGGTTCTACTACATCTCCATGGTTCACTACCAAAACTATCTTAGACCCTGAAGCGCAAACTGAAGTTGTATCACCTACAGATGCACAAATTAACGTTGGTGTTGATGCAGATTACACTGGTACACTAGATTATGCTCAATTGTGGTCTGGAGATACATTGGTTGCTGACGTACAAGTTACTGATTTAGCTAATGATCTTGAATTAGATGGTCTAGTAAGTGGTACTGATTATTCATTATTGTTATCATTTGCTGATGGAAATACTGAGTTCTATCGTTTCAGTACTCCTGCAGTTGGTTCAGTAGAGATTGACCCTGCATTTAGCGATGCAGATATGGTTATTGATCTAATCGATCCTATTGATACTGATTTCTATGTAACCCCTGCTATTACAGCAGCTACATTGCATGAGTATGATGCAAACGGAGACTTAGTTCTTACACCTATTGATACATTAGGTGTTACAGCTGTTACTCCTGCTAGTGGAACTGATGAAGATGTTACTGACTTTACATTGTCGACTACTATTGATTTAGATAGTGGAACTGATTATCTTGTAAAAGTAACTTATGATGATGGTAATGTTGAGTACTTCGCATTTACTACATTAACTGTTCTTACTGGTTCTGAAGTTGAAGTAGCGTATGACTCTGCAAATGTTGCAGTAGAACTTGATAGTGATTATGCTGGTGAATTAACTACTGCAACATTATATGAAGCAGATGGAACAACTGTTATTGAAACATTAAGTAGTTCAACTTCTGGTGTATTCGCATCTGACTTATCTAACTTAACTGTTGGTTCGTTAGATTCTAACACTATGTACTATGTTGAATATACATTTGTTGATGATGGTGTTACTCTAGTTGAGTCTGTACCATTTACTACTACACCTGTATTAGCTGACACTGCTGTTGAAGCGACTCAAACAACGGCTGTTGTTGACTTCGCTTTAGATGCAGACTTCTTAGCTGCTGGTAGCGTATTAGATACTGTAGATTTATTTGCTGCAGATACTGCTGGTATGCCAACTGGTACTTCATTAGGACAATTAGATGTTTCTGGACTTGCTGGTTCTGACTTTGGTCCTGCTGAATTAGATCAAGTTGAACTTGAAAACTTAACTGCTGGTACTGCATATACACTTGAATTTACATTTAGTGATGGTAACGTTGAATATGTACCATTCTCAACTGCTACTGTACCTACACCAGATCCAGTTAGCGCATTAGATGCTACTGAAGTTACAGAAACTACTGCTGACTTAAGTTTGACTCACGTTGATACACTTGCTGTTGCATCTGTAACTGTGAATGAAGTAACTTATGATGCACTAGGTAACGAAATTTGGACTGCTGTTACACCTACAGTTGACTTTACTGCTGATTATAAAGATGCAGATGATGCTGTAATTGGTACTGTTGTTGAGCTTTCTGTCTTAGATTCTGATACAATGTATGCAGTTGAAGTAACATTTGATGATACTGCTGGCAGTACAGATACGTATTATGTAACCACAAATGCTTATCTACTTAGCGCTAGTGTTTATGTAACTGAAACTACTGCAGATATTACGCTTAACTTAAGTGGTAACGCAACTGTTACATCACTTGAAGTTGGAGCAAATGTAGTAACAGCTACATCTGGTGTTTATGAAGAAACTGGTTTAACTGGTGGAACTGAATACACAGTGACTGTTACATTCGATGATGGTAATGTAGAAACATTTACATTTACTACTGCAGAAAGAACTATCGTCGCAAACTAATTATTGTAATTCGGCGTAATTAACTTTACAAAGATTACATGAGATAGTAAGGAATAACATAGAAGCATGCAAACCGTCTTTGTTGCATTGATGGTTTGCATGTTATATGTTACTTTATATTTATTTTTATAATTGTTTTAAATTGTTAATGAAAATTAAGGGTTATGTGTTAATAAACAAGTTGATTTTGATTGTTTCACCATAAATACTGAATATAACTTTGCTATTAAAGTAAAGATTATTATTATAAATAAATTCTTGAGAAAGGAGTGTATGGTATTAAAAAATATCATACGGTGACATATGGGAAGATATATATTAATTAGATCTGTGTTTATCTTTATTGTTATTTTTATTGTTTTGTCTTTAAACTTCACGATATTGAAGTTGGCACCACAATATCCCCCAACTACAGAAGATGCACGGACCATTTATTTCACACGCCAAGTAAATGATGGCTACATGACGTCAACTATTGTTGACGACCCATTTGAGGTAGCAGAAATTGAAAACGGTGAATGGGAGGAGTGCGCTAACAATGAATGGTATTGTGAAAAAGTAGATGATATTGGAGATTCTACATTCTATCGTATTTACAAACCGATTCCTTTAAGCACTCAATTTTTTACATGGATCAAAAACATTATTACTGATTGGAACTGGGGCTACTCAACTCGAGTAGCAGTTAATGTACCAGTGTTTGATGTATTAAAAACACGGTTACCAGTTACAATCCGCTTAAATATTATTTCACTTTTCTTCTATATACCTGTAGGGTTTGCATTAGGTATAATAGCTGCATTAAATAAAAACTCTTTGATTGACAACATTATTTCTTTGGGGGTTATGATTTTCATTTCCGTTCCAAGTTTCGTTGTCATGACGTTATTGGTTATGTTCTTTGGATATGAGTTAGGGTGGTTCCCCGCTCAGTTTCCATCTTCGGACCTTGGTGGTGCTATTCAGTTCTGGGGTATGTTCTTACCAGTATTTGGTTTGAGTTTCGCAGCTGTCGCAAGTTTAACACGTGTTTCTCGTGCTGAATTGACGGAGGTTCTTACCAGTGAATTCTTGCTCTTAGCGCGGACAAAGGGGCTGACTCGCCGTCAAGCCGTTATTCGTCATGCGATGAGAAACTCAATGGTACCACTTGTTCCAGGAATTATTTTCTCATTCGTTGGATTATTAAGTGGATCAGTTATTATTGAGCGAATTTATGGTATTCCAGGAGCCGGTAAATTGTATTTACAAGCACTTGTTAAAAATAACTACGATTATAACTTATTATTAGGTCTTACTGCGTTTTATACAATTATTTCATTATTTGCAGTATTGATCGTTGACCTCTCTTACGGACTTGTTGATCCTAGAATTAGAATGGGGGCAAGAAAATAATGAATGAAAAAGATAAAAAACAGCTAGACTTGACATCTGAGGATTTTGAGTTTGTTCAAGCAGAAGAAAAAATATTTGATAAAAAGTTTGAAACGAAACCAATAGGATATTTTAAAGATGCAATGATTCGTTTTTCTAAAAATAGAACGAATGTTATTGCGACAATTATTTTATTCTCAATTATTTTAGGTACGATTATCTTCCCACTTGTAAGCAATAAAAATGCTTCGGAATTAGAAGAAGAGTTATCGTTTTTACCACCACGTGTTCCAATCTTAGAGAATTATGGAATCTTTGATGGAACATCGTTAAAAACAGAAGAACCAGTTGATCCTTCAACAATTAATAATGATGAATATCCTGAAATACCCGAAGGATTAGGAATTCCAACTGGATATCCTGTTGCATCAATCGATATGGATACATTAACCAATTATGAGATTCCATGTTCTACTAAAGATGAATCATGTCGTGGCGGTCTCGTTGAAATTGCCATAGATGCAGAATCATCATTCGTACGGGTTGTATCGACTGACTTTGTTACTTTTATTCGTGGATTAAATCCAACCCTAACTATTGATATTGATAATATTAGTGATGGAACTGAGTTGGACTTATATCTACTAGTAGGTAGTGATTATCAGTTGCTTGAAACATTCACTGAAGCTGGTGAGTTCACGATTGAACCATTTGAAACATTTAATACAACAACGTATATCAGTTCTAAATTACGTTTTGAATACAGAGCCGAGAACAACCGTCAACACGTTGCTATTGAGAGTATTACGGTAAATGATGATTCAAGTGAAGAGCCTGTTTTTGAACATACAGGGTATGAGATTAGTAATTATGAAATTGATGCTTCAGAAGGTGGTGCTGGACGTATTGTGCGGTCTGGTGCTGGATTACTTGTCGCAGATTTTCAATTTAATAACTACATTGCTCAGTTTGGTAATAAACGCGAGGTTGGATTTAGTGCTAATAACTATGATGAAATCATTGCTGAAAATCCACAATGTGTTCGCCAAGACAACGCACCTGATAGCGAAAACCCTGATGGTTGGACTTTCCCAGAAACCTGTCCTATCCAAGAGGTTATCAAGCAAAATGAGAGTGTTGTTGTAGATGGTGTTGAATACTATTCTTATGAATTAATTTTAAATTATCAATTATATGCTGGATATGATGAATTACCATATTACCTCTTTGGTACAGATCAAGCTGGTCGTGATTTATTCAAATTATTATGGATTGGTACTAGAACATCACTATTGATTGGGTTTGTTGTAAGTGCTATTAATATTACGATTGGTATTATTTATGGATCAATTTCAGGATATTATGGTGGAACTGTTGACTTACTCATGCAGCGTTTTAGTGAAATTGTCGGACGGATTCCATGGTTAGTTACCCTAGCAATATTTATTGCATTCTTTGGACCAGGTTTGAAAACGCTGATATTTATTTTAGTTATTTCTGGGTGGATTGGTATAGCCGGTATTACCCGGACGCAATTTTATCGATATAAAGGACGTGAATATGTCCTTGCATCACGCACATTAGGTGCAAAAGATTCACGTTTAATTTTCAGACATATTTTACCAAATGGTATCGGAACGATTATTACAACGAGTATCCTTTCTATCCCATATGTTATATTCTCTGAATCGACATTATCGTATTTAGGGTTTGGTATTGGACATGGACAGGACTTTAGAGTCTTTGGATTCTCCTTTACCGGAGTAAGTGTTGGTGTATTATTATCGGATGCACGTAATTACTTAGTTGACCGTCCATATTTAACCTTATTCCCAGCGATATTAATTTCAATACTTATGATTACATTTAATATGTTTGGTAATGCACTACGTGATGCATTCAATCCTGCTTTAAGGGGGTCTGAATAATGAGTAAAAATAAAAAACTTGAAGTTAAAGACTTAACGATTTCATTTAAGACAACTCAAGGAATGGTGCGCGCCGTACGTGGTGTTGATTTCGATTTATACGAAGGAGAAACACTTGCAATCGTAGGTGAATCTGGTAGTGGTAAATCTGTTACAAGTCGTACAATTATGGGAATCTTAGCTGGAAATGGTGTTATTGATAAAGGTAATATCATGTATGAAGGTGAAGATTTAACCCAAATAGAAGAAGAAGAATTTCATGAAATTCGTGGTAATAAAATTGGTATGATTTTCCAGGATCCAATGAGTAGTTTGAATCCAATTATGCGTATCGGTAAACAAATTACTGAGGGTATGATTTTAAATGGGAAACGTTTAAAAAACAAATATGAAAAAATGTTTCACGATGAAAAAGCGCGAGTTGACTGGTTAAAGCGTGATATTAAACGTGCTAAACGTGAGTTTAAAGCGTTAAAAAAGAAAGCAAAAGAAGATGAAACAATCAACTTAGAAGAAGCTAAACAAAAAATGCAAGACCGCATTGCAAAAGATAAAAACGAGTTAAAACCAGCAAAAGTAGCGTTGAAAAAAGCAAAAGCTGAAGCCAAGAAAAAGATTAAAGAAATCTGGAATGCCGAAAAAGAAAAGGCAAACCAAGATATCGCTCAGTTAAAGGAACAATTGCAAAATGCTACTCAAGAACAAGCAACACAAATTAAGAAGCAAATTGCTGATCGTAAAGAAGAACTAGCACGGTTTAAACAAGTTACTAAAAAAGAAGCTAGAGAACGCGCGATTACTGTCATGAATGAAGTAGGGATTCCAGAACCAGAAAAACGGTTGAAACAATATCCTTTCCAATTCTCTGGTGGTATGCGTCAACGGATTGTTATCGCAATTGCGTTAACACTTAATCCTGATATTCTTATTTGTGATGAACCAACAACAGCGCTTGATGTAACAATACAGGCACAAATTCTAGAACTAATTAACCAATTAAAGAAAGAACATAATCTAAGTGTTATTTTTATTACCCATGACCTTGGTGTCGTGGCAAACATGGCAGATCGTATCGGTGTTATGTATGCTGGTAAGATTGTTGAATTAGGAACAAGTGAAGACGTCTTCTATGATCCACGTCACCCATATACCTGGGCACTTCTTAGTTCAATGCCAGACTTAGATAGTTCTGACCGTTTAGTTGCGATACCTGGTACACCACCAAATATGTTATATCCACCTAAAGGTGATGCCTTTGCGGATCGTAATAAATATGCAATGAAAATAGATTTTGAAAAACAACCTCCAATGTTTAAAATAAGTGATTCACATTATGCAGCAACATGGTTGTTACACAAAGATGCACCGAAGGTAGAAATGCCTGAAGTCATTAAACACCGTATTGAACGGATGTTAAAAAGAAGTTCTAGCAGCGAGGTGAAAAGTTAATGAGTACACAAGACCGCACTAACGAAACACCTATTTTGAGTGTTAGAAATTTAAAAACGTATTTCCTTAACGGTACTGGAAAATACCGGATGTTAGTAAAAGCTATTGATAATGTCAGTTTTGATGTATATAAAGGTGAAGTATTTGGCCTTGTTGGGGAATCTGGTTGTGGTAAAACAACAACTGGACGTACGATTATTAAATTACATAACCCAACTGATGGTGAAATTTATTTCAAAGGACAACGAATTGGTGCTGGATTTAGACAATTACAAACTGAAATTAAAGAAATCCGTATGAACGAGGAATTGTCTAATCAAGAAAAACGTCAAATGATTGCCGAACGTCAAAAGGAAATTAGAGAGCGTGTTCGCGATAATAATAATGTTGATTTTGATTTAATGAAAGACATGCAAATGATTTTCCAGGATCCAATCGCATCACTAAACCCACGGATGACAGTAAAAGAAATTATTGCAGAAGGGTTACGAATCGCTGGTGAACGGGATGAAGACTTAATTAATGAAAAAGTTAATGATGTCTTAAAAACCGTTGGGTTATTACCAGAACATGCCTCGCGTTATCCACATGAGTTCTCAGGAGGGCAACGCCAACGTATTGGTATTGCACGGGCATTAGTTGTTTCGCCTGACTTTATCATTGCCGATGAGCCAATCAGTGCCTTAGATGTATCAATTCAGGCACAGGTTATGAACTTATTAAATGATTTACGTGATGAACTTGGTATTACAATCCTATTCATTGCCCACGATTTATCGGTTGTTAAGTACTTTAGTAACCGGATTGGGGTAATGTATTATGGTAATTTAGTCGAGTTAGCAGATAGTAAGGAATTATTCTTGAACCCACTTCATCCATACACTCGTTCGCTTTTATCCGCTGTACCACTTCCAGATCCACGTTACGAGAAAAATCGTAAACGGATCCGTTACAACCCAGAAGAGGTTCATGATTACAGTGAGCAAGAACCAACACTTCAAGAAATCAAGCCAGGACATTATGTCTTAGCAAATGATGAGGAATTGGCAGAATACAAAAAAGGATTGAAGTAAATTGAAACGATTTCTTGTTTTATTCTTTTCAAGTTTATTGCTCATTTTTGTGATTATGTCCGTGCGATATGATACCTATAAGTTACGCTATTTAGTTGATATTGTTTGGCTTGTGGGTGTATTGTATTTTGCTATTGGGATATTCGCATTAAACAATGTAAGACGATTGTTCCGTACGATCTCATTTTCAGCTAAACGTTTTCTTAATCGAGATCTCACTCACGCGTCGTACTATGATTACTATATGAGTAAAGAACAACAAGAAATGACAACGGGTGTACCGGCGTTACTTGTCGGGTTAATCCATATTGCATTTTCACTTATTACATCGTATATATACTTTGTATAATACACAAGGCAGTGCTTAGCACTGCCTTTTTTATATTGTTCAATAGACGCGGATATGATAGAATAATAAAGAGGTAGATACTATGATTAAGCACGTAACAACAAAACGCGATCTAAAACGATTCATTAGATTCCAACAAGTGTTATACCAAAAGGATCCTCATTATGTGCCACCGCTTTTTTTTATTGTGTATCAAGAGTTAAAAAAAGTGGTTTTGAAAACAAATGAGTATACCGCTTTATTAGCCTATAAAAATAAAAAAATTGTCGGTAGATTATTATATACAGTCGACCATAGTAAACATAAAAATAAGCCGGTTGGTTATTTCTCTTTTTATGATGTTATTGATGATATCAATGTCTCTAGAGCGTTATTTGACACTATGACCAATGATTTAGCCAAAAAAGACATACAATATATTGAAGGGACCTTTGCGCCTTATGATCCCGATACAAGAAGAGGTGTCCTTGTTAAAGGGTTTCATGATGATCCTGTCGTATTTTCATCCTATAACAAACCGTATTATCAAACACACTTAGAGTTACTCGGATATTATAAAGTCATTGATACAGTGGCATTAAAAGCAGATGTATCTCAAGCAACACGTAAACGCCTAAAAATCATCACATCGTTTTTTGAAAGGAATCATAATGTTAAAATAGATCATTTGAATATGAAAAATTTAGACGCTGACTTAGAAGATGTTCATACGATTTTAAGTGAGGCAGATAGTGATGTCATTTATCAAGAAACACCTAATATGGCAATGATAGAGCGCGCTGCGAAACAGTTAAAACCATTTATTAACCCAAAGTTTATTCTCATCGCACGTGAAGAAAATACTTCTCGGCCCATAGCATTTTGTCTTGTTTTACCAGATTATCACCAAGTTTTTAAAAAAATGCAAGGTAAGCTTAAATTATGGACCTTTTTCAAGGAGAGAAAGCATATTACTCGAGCACGTGGTATGATGCAGTATGTGGTGCCTGAGTATCAAAATTCGGGTCTTTTAGGCAAACTTTTTTATCATATCTATCAAGCTTTTAAAGAAGCTGAGATTACCGATTTTGAAGCGGGTACAATTGTTGAAGAGAATACAAAATCAATTGATGCGTTTCAGAAGTTTGGTGGAGAAATTACAAAAGTCTACCGTATTTATGGAAAGGATATAGATTAATATGATTGCATTTTTACAATTAATAGCCATTTTTACCATTCCAGTGCTCATACTAAGACATAGTGATTTTGTGATAACACGTTGGTTTGGGACGATTGGTGCGGCATATTTAGCGGGAATTATTGTCGCGTTAAGTGTGTATGTGTTAAACCAATTCGGTGTCGCTATTTCCTTATCAACAGATGTTGGTGAAATCGGCTCACATCTTGCGATTAGTATTGCCATTCCATTACTCCTTTTTAGTGCTAACTTAAAAGAGGCGAAGAAACTATCGAAAACCGTATTACTTTCGTTTACATCATTAATTATCTCAACCATTATTGTGTCATCTCTAACGTTTATATTATATGCCCATACTTTAGATAATGGTGCAGAACTTTCAGGGATGGCGGTTGGACTATATACTGGGGGAACCCCTAACTTGAATGCGCTAGGTAAAATTTTTCAACTTGACAATACCACAATTGGTATAGCTAACTTATCAGACATGATGATTGGTGCTGTGTTTTATGTTTTTCTATTACTTTTGTGTAAACCATTATTAGTTAAAATTTTACCAACAGAAAAGGATACGTTATACTTAGTCGAGACTTCTAATATTGATAATACCGATGATTTGAAATTGCAACATTTTAAATTGTCTAAACCCCTATTTAAACGGGTGTTACTTGCCTTTTTTATCGCGGTTATAGGGGCTTTATGTGGTGTGCTTGTTTGGCTCATACTTGGTAGTAATCAAGGACAGTTAATTGATTTATTAGTGCCAATCATGATGATCACAGTAACGATATTAGGTATTATTGGATCATTCAATAAAACGATTCGTGAAACAAAGGGGATGAATGTTGTGGGGCAATATTTTATCTTGGTCTTTAGTTTTGCTTTAGCATCAAGTTTAGACTTTTCCCGCATGCAAAATCTTTTTGTCAGTATTCTAATTCTTTATGGAGTGATTACTGTTGGCGTATTTGTTATGCATACATTTTTCAGTAAACTCTTACGTATTGGACCTGACTGCACGATGGTCACATTAACCGCAGGACTATATGGTCCCGCATTTGTTCCTGCGATTACAAAACAGATTGATAATGATGACTTGACTGTGCCAGGCCTTATCACAGGTAGTATTGGATATGCAGTGGGGACCTTCTTAGGTGCATTGTTAATTATTTTATATATGGGGTGATGTTATGCGAAAAATAATTTTAGGTGTGTCTTTAATTATACTTGTCATATTGCTTATATTTGTTGGTATCTATGGATATCGTGGAACTGATATGACATTTAACCGTGTGAATTTAAATGATTCAAGTACACTAAATATGAATAATACCGTTATATGTGAAGGGTATCATCGTGAGAAGATTACCACCTACGATGAATTTGTAACGTTTAAGTCTGATTGCGGATTAAACGATAACTATGATATCAATGAGACATATTTTTCAAATCAAGTCATCGTTATCTATTTAAAACTAGATATTTCAAAAGCGCCAACAGCGTTCTTTGATCATCCTTTTTCAACCCAAGGTATTGAGGTAATTAATTATCGTCAGTCCAAAGAAGCTACTGATGATGTATTATTGTATATGATTTATGCCGATAAAGAATCAATCATATCAGAAAATGTTATTTTTGATCCTATTACATAAAAAAATCCAGATACTTAATTGTATCTGGATTTATAATGATAGGTTGTGGTGTTGATGAGGGGATTAATTAATAGACCATTAGTAATGTAAAAGGCATCGTAGAGTTCACTTTGCAGTAATAATTCATCTTCTACCATATCTCTTAAAATAATCCCAGTATTGACAATATTAGAACCATCTAGAAATGGATTTGTTGGTTTATCAAAAACGTAATCATTGGTGGCAACCTTGTATAATGTATCATCGTCAAAGGTTGAAACATCTGTATGATAAGCTAATTGATTGGCAGAAATCAATGCATTGATGACAGAGCCCTTAAGCTCGACGGTTTTTATGATGTTATCAAAAGGCCAAATATCATAAATTGTACTTTTTGTAATGGTGTCATTCTCTTCAATTGACGAGCGTGTACCGCCATAATTATGAAAAGCAATATCACTACGTGTGGCTTGTACCATGACTTCTGTGAGCCATTCAGATAACTCATATGTTGAATAGTCATCGCCACTTGTAATGATGGGTGTATTGAAAATTGCATCGGTTTCGGTAACATATATCTCGATTTGTTCACTAACAGCACTGTTTGCTTCTGAGAGTAACGGTTCTTTATAGGGACTTAAGTTGTCAATTTCATATGTTGAGACAATGCCTTCGTTAAAATGAATTCTAACAAATCCAACCAATTCACCGTTTGCGCTTGATTGGATTTGTGGTACCCCACCAAGAAGTGATGCAAAAGATTGATGTGAGTGGGCATTGAAAATAACATCTATACGCTCTTCACCCTCTAACTCATTCAAAGCACTGTTTATATCCCCTGACTCGTGAGCGAGTGAAATAATGATATCACAGTTTTCTTCGGTTCTTAAATATCGACTATATTGGGCTATTAAAGAGACACTATCCCTAAATTCGTAGCCTTCAACACGCTTTGTTGCGATAGAGCGCTCAAGTGAGTCACCAATCGTTCCAATCACACCAACACGTTTATCGCCTTTTTCAATAATCGTATAAGGGTCTAATAAAACTGGAATATCATCAGTGCCTTCATAAAAAATATTTGCCCCAAGAAACGGAAATTCTGCTTCACCATTTTCTAAGTTGCCATCTTGATAGGCTAATACAGTATCTAAGCCCCAATCAAATTCATGATTACCAATAACCATAGCATCCATGTCCATCATATTTAATAGTTCAATCGTTGATTCACCATAATAATAGTTGGATAAAGCAGACCCTTGTAATAAGTCGCCACCACCTAAAAATAGTACATTATCAGGATTGTCAGCTTTCTTTGTTAGTATGAGATTTGCAATATTAGCAAGGCCAAGTTCTTCACCATCAGATAAAATAGCACCGTGTAAGTCATTGATATAATAGATATCAATAAAGTCGGTGGGTACAGTATCGCGATCATTGGTTTCTTCAATACAGTCAATATGGTTTGGGTATTCAGCACAATCTATATCATCATCAACTGTTTGAGGCCCGCAACTAACTAAAAAAAGTATTGATAAACATAATATGAGTATCCGTTTCATTAAAATCACCTTTCCATTAACATTAAATTATATCAGTTTAGGGGCTAAAAGACAATTATTAAAACCGTTTTTTGATTGAAATGACATAAGGCGCAGTCTCATGATTTATTAATCGATGCATTGTAACAAAATACTCAAGTTTCGATAATCTTTTTAGATCGTGAATTAACGCATGTGACTCGATTTCTCCAGCCGTGTGACCTACATAAACGACAAGCACAATTAATCCTTTTGAATTAAGCTTAGGGAATAGATTTTTAATGGCTTGAACAGTTGAGTCAGATTTTGTTGTAATCGATTTATCACCACCGGGTAAGTACCCTAGATTAAACATGACAAAATCTATTTTTTGAGAAACGTGCTGTGAAATATTTATGTGACTATCATGAATCAGTGTCACATGACCAATAGCGTTTTGATTTAAACGATTAAGTGTATTTTTAATTGCATCTTGTTGAATATCAAACGCATAAAGTGTATCCGTGAGGTTCGCTAAAAAAACAGTATCATGACCATTTCCGCATGTTGCATCCACAACAACACTGTCTTTTTGTATATGCTTTTTCGCAAGAGTATGTGCATAGTCAATTATGTTATTCATTATTACCACCTATCGTTATTGTACTCCATCATATAACTGTTGTCCATTATAATTAGATTGTAAGCAAACTATTTGCTAAATTGAATAGAATAAGATACTATATTTATGGAATTAAGAAAAGGAGTGACTTAAATGTTAGTAGAATTAAAACCTAATGAACGGGTGCAAGATTACTTAGAAAATGGAAAAATTGCGGTTGTGAAGTTTGCGACTACAACATGTCCACCATGTAAAATGCTAAAACCAGTATTTGAAAAATTATCTAAAAAATCAGACTTAAAAGATGTTGTATTTATTGCTGCAAATGCGAATGAACATCCACAAGCTAGAGAATATGGTGTATCTAGTGTGCCAACACTATTATTCTTTAACGGTGATAAAGTATTAGGACAAAATGTAGGTTTTGTGCCAGAAAAACCGTTGCAAGATTTTCTGAAAAAACTTGAACGCGATGAATTACCAGCTAGTTAATAGCGTAAAACAAACTCAGGAGTAATCCTGAGTTTTCTTTTTTGCGTGAGTTTTTTAATGATATATGTTAGAATGATATTAACTAAATAAAGAAAGGAGCATGCTATGAATACGATATCAATTGCCATTTATTTAGATGTTGAAAATATCCAAGGGATGATCAATTTTGAAGATTTACTTGATGATATTAGATTAAAAGTTATCAATGAGTTTGATAATATTGATAAGGTTGTTTTTGGATTAAAAAAAGCAATCGGAGAAAGTAATAATTTGAAACGTTTTAGAAGTGATTTAAGTGAACTAAACTTTACGATTGAAGATGCACCCCATATTGTAAATAAGAAAAATCGCGCAGATTTAATTATCAGTGTTGATGCCCTTGAAAAACTCCATATTGGAAACCCTGAGTTTGATTTGTTTGTATTTTTAACGAGTGACTCAGATTATTCTATTGTGATGAACACCCTGAGACGATTTAATAAACAAGTGTGGTTAGTAGGTACTGAAGAAGACTCGCAAAGAACGGTCTTTAAATCATCTACTGATCAAATACTCATCATTGATGATTATCGTGATGTACAATATAAAAATCATAATGGACAGAAAAAAACAATCAATGCACGAAGTGGTTTTAGTAAATTGAAACCATTCTTAAGTGATCGGGTAAATAAACGCGCTTTAGCCGCTATGTTAAAGGTTATGCGTTCTTATCAAGAAGAAAAGATTTATACAACACTAGACACGAACAATCGTTTCCGCCAAATTGAACGTAACCTTAATCTTAGTCAAACGAAGTTTAAGAAATTTAAAGCGATATACCGTGTCTTAGAAGAAGCACGTGTTATCGAGTTTGAAGAAAATTCGTCACATCGGTTTACGATAAATGATAAGAAAAAAGTTATTAAATATCTAAACCTCGTTTTACAAAGCAATAAAAAATCATAATAATTAAGTTTTACTATTCATAATTTAATCATTATGTGATAAAATAATGTTACCAAATTGTTTTTGAAAGGGGCGAAATAATGAGTAATCTTACAATTCGAAAGGCAAAAGAATCAGAAGTTTCAAAAGTGCTATATTTTATTGAAGCACTTGCAAAATATGAACGCATGCGCAAGTATGTAAAAGCGACTGAAGAGGATATATTAAATAGCGTATTCAAAGAAGAACGAGCCGAAGTTATCTTTTTATGCCGCGATGATGAACCAATCGGGTTTGCTGTTTATTACTATGCATTTTCAACCTTTTTAGCTAAGCCAACGTTGCACTTAGAAGACTTTTATGTTGAAAAAGAAGAGCGTGGGAAAGGTCTTGGACATAAAGTATTATCATGGTTAGCTAAAGAAGCACTTGATAATAATTGTTCACGTTTTGAATGGAATTGTCTAGAATGGAATAAACCATCAATGCGCTTTTATGAGGCATTAGGTGCAAAACCATTACGTGGATGGATTCCTTATCGATTAGATGGTAAAGAGTTAGTTGCATTAGCTAAAGAAGCAGAAGAGGCATAAGCCTCTTTTTTTTAGATAAATATGAAACCGCTACCATGGTTCAATAAAGATGTGCATGTGATATACTATTGACGATAATATGTAAACGATACGATAGAAGGTGACGTATGAAATTTTTTGTGTATCATGAAGCGAAAAGTAAATTTGCTTATATGTATGATAAAGATACTGTCCATTTGCGTGTTCAAACAAGCAAGCAACACATTCATCAAATTGATGTTATTTATGGTGATCCATTTTTCTGGGGACCAAAAGAAGATGAGCCTGAAACGTGGGAATGGAAGGCAGAGACAAGTGAAACTGTTTCATTGGTAAAAGAATACGAAACACAACAGTTTGATCATTATTTTATTGCATTAAAACCACAATATAAACGCCTAAAATATGCTTTTATTGTTAATCAGCGTTATTTATATGGTGCGCGAGGAGTCATTGATTTATCTAATCGGCCAGACGCTAAAACGGATTTATTTAACTTTTTTAATTTTCCGTATTTAAATCAAGAAGATGTATTTCACGCACCGGCATGGGTTGAAAACCAAATATGGTACTCAATTTTTCCAGAAAGGTTTCATAATGGCGATACTGCAAATGATCCTAAAGGCACCTTGCCTTGGGGAGAGACAAAACGATATGATAATGCTCTGCGCTTTGGGGGGGATTTAGAAGGTATTATTAAACAACTTGATTATATCCAATCACTAGGTGTAACTGGTATTTATATGACTCCAATATTTGAGTCTGATTCCTCTCATAAGTATGATATTAATAACTATAAAAAAATTGACCCAGCATTTGGTGATAATGAAACGTTTGGCCGGTTAGTAAAAGAAGCTCATAAACGCGGAATTAAAGTGATGTTGGATGCGGTATTTAATCATTGTGGATTCAGACATCCTTATTTCCAAGACGTGTTAGAAAAAGGTAAAGATTCTAAATATTTTGGGTGTTTTCACATTGTTGATGAAGACAAGCCACTATTACCCTTTGATATTAATCCAGGGGAAACATTATCTGATAAACAAATGCGTTTTTGTCGGGAGTATCCTGATGCGATTAATTACAGGACGTTTGCTTTTACTCCCAAAATGCCAAAACTTAATACTGCACATCCATTAATGAGGAAGCATCTCTTAGATGTTGCAACTTACTGGATCCAAGAATATGATATTGATGGATGGCGCTTAGATGTTTCTAATGAAGTAAGTCATCAGTTTTGGCGTGAATTTAGGCACACCGTTAAAGCAGTCAAAAAGGATGCATATATTGTTGGCGAAAATTGGGATAATTCAAATCCATGGTTACTTGGTGACCAATATGATGGCGTTATGAATTATGAAATTCTTTTTCCAATTTGGCAATATTTTGGTATCAATATTGAGAATAAAAAATTATCTACTGAACAGTTTATAAAACTGATTAATAAGGTTTTGACAGACTATCCAAAACATGTCTTAAGATATATGTATAACTTAGTTGATTCACATGATACGGCTAGAATATTAGAAATTTGTGATTACAACACCGACATTGTTAAAATGGTATATACGTTTCTATTTACCTTTCCCGGGGCACCTAGTATATACTATGGCGGAGAAGTAGGCCTTGGTGGCAAACATGATCCGGATAATAGACGTTGTATGATTTGGGATGAAACAAAACAAGATACGAACCTATTATCCTTTATGAAACAATTAATTGAGATAAGAAACGAGAATTCGGCGTTTAAACAAGTGGATTATCACTGGATACACAATGATAATCCAAACATTCTCCTTTTCCAAAAAGGTGATTTAACCTTTATTTTTAACAACAATCATAATGAACAAACAGTTGATCTTCCTGAATCACTCGCATATAAACGTGTTAATAATATTTTTTCAAAAAAGAATATTAACCTCAAATCGACACTGACGATATCTCCTTATCAGTTTAGGGTGTTCAGGTAAGGTTAGGTGGGGTGCAAAGAACAACTCTTTGCACCTTTTTTTGTATATACAAAAAGACCATCAAATGATGGTCTAAAGGGTTTAGTCTTCTACAAAGATGCTGCCACCAATAAATTCGCGTAATAAGCTGTTGTTTGGAACATGATAATCATCGATATCAACAAAGTATTTCATAAATTTAATTAAGCGATTTGCAGTAATATAGAACTCACTATCATTCGGAATTTCACGAAGCGTTGGTAAAGCATATTTTTTTAATACGTTTAATTCATATTGAAGTCCTGAGTTATAGACATAATCAGCATGTTCTTGATTTGGGTAAATCCATCGGAATTCGCCTTGTCTTACACTATCCCACATCGCTAGGGTTCTGGCTGCTGCTGCGTTACGGAACTTCTTGTCGCGTACGATACGTCTTATTAAGCGTAAATCAGTAATGCTGATTGGATTGTGGTGATCAAGATTCAATTGAATTTGAGGACTTATAAAGATTTTAAACATTTTGTAGTCTGGAATGTTTTGCGTGAGCTGCGCATTTAAGGCATGAATACCTTCAATAATGATTGGTGTATCATCGGTGATTTTTAAGGTTCTATAGCCGACCCGTTTTTTTACTTTAAAGTCGAAAATAGGAATGTTGGTTTCTTTTCCACGAATAAGTTCTTGCATATTGCGATTGAATAACGCAATATCTAATGTGTTGATATGCTCAAGATCAACCGCCCCATTTTCATCCTCAATCAAGTCTTCACGGTTTAGATAATAGTCATCTAAACTAATGGCAATAGGACGGATTCCCCGTGTCATCAATTCAATACGTAGACGATTAGAGAAGGTTGTTTTTCCACTCGAAGAAGGCCCTGCGATTGCAATAAGGGATATCTCGTGTTCACGTTCTTTAATGATATCACCGATTTCAGTTAGCATCGCATTATGTTTTGCTTCACACATATGCACAAAATCAACAACATAATTATTATGCACGTGTTTATTTAAATCATAAATATTGTCGGCTGTCACGACATCAGCCCATATTGAAGCCTCACGTAATGTCTTGATATATTTCGGGGCATCTTTAAATGGAGGAATTTGTGTGTTTGTTTCAGCACGAGGATATTGGATCAAAAAACCAATGTCATACGGAATTAAATTATATTGTTTTAAGTATCCAGTAGAGGGCACCATATAACTATACATGTAATTTTGATAATCATGACAACGATAAAAATGAACGGTTTTCTCAGGACGATACTCTAAAATCTTGACTCTATCATCATAGCCGTTTTCTTTATAAAATGTTTTGGCATCTTCAATTGGTACAGTAATCCGTTCTAAGGTATAGTTTTCGTTAATGACGCGATCCATCTCTTTTTGTATACTGAATAAAACATTTGCAATATCGACGTGGGGTTCTGTCATAATGTAACAAAAAGTTGATCGTGAGATACTATATTTAAATTTAATAGTATACTCGGGATAGATGTTATGAAATGCCTTAGCGATTAAATATCTTAATGAGGCTTCATAGACATGTACGGCTTCCGGATGATCTAACGTTAAAAATTCAACTTCTGCATCATAGTCAAAGCGATAGTGTAGTTCTCTAAGCCTATGATTAACGCGAGCAACAGGGTATTTCATTTCCTTATCATCAATAAGGTCAATGATGCGTATCGGGCTATCGTAATGCGTACTTTTTCCATTAATTGTTACTGTGAACATAACATCATTCCTTTCATAAGTATGACCTATTATTATATTAAAAAAAGAATGATTTGTAAAGAATCTTTACCAATCATTCTTTTTTATTCTGTGCGTTTACAATAGATCTATGACATATCATCCATATTAGGTAAACGCACAGTGAAGATTTGTCAAACATGGAAACCTGGGAAGAACCTTTTCCCTCCCCCTCTCTTTAAAGACAAAAGAAAGGAATGAAGCCATGAAGACAGATCTTCAAATATGTAAATATCGTCAATCACTCATCAAATATGCGATTCGATATACCGTAACGAAAGCCGCAAGACGGTACAAGGTGAACCGTCAATACATCTATCGGTGGATGAATCGGTATGATGGAACAATGGATTCACTCATGGATCAATCGAGAAGACCACACCATCATCCAAACGAACATACACCAAAGGAAATCAAACTCATCAAGGACATGCGAAGACGCAATCCCAAAGATGGGTTAACCACCTTCTGGGTGAAACTGATGAGGCGAGGTTACACGCGTCATCAATCTTCACTCTACCGTGTGATGAAACGACTCGATATGAAAATGAGTCCGAAAAAGAAACGAAAGTATAAACCGAAAAAGTATGTCCAGATGACCTATCCTGGTGAACGACTCCAAATCGATACCAAACAGGTTCCCTCACACTGTCTCCCCCATGGCCAAAAACTCTATCAGTTTACCGCCATTGATGAGTTCACGAGACTACGGTACATCTACTTCTATGAGGATAAATCCACCTATAGTGCGAATGAGTTCCTCAAGCGTGTCATCAAATACTTCCCCTTTCCCATTCAGGAAGTACGAACAGACAACGGACTTGAATACACAAACCGGTTAGCGAATACAATAGATCCGCAACCGACGCTATTTGAGAATACACTCAAACAACACAATATCAAGCATGATTACTGTAAGCCCTACACTCCCCGACACAACGGCAAGGTAGAGCGCAGTCATCGCAAAGACAATGAACGATTCTATCAGGATCGATCATTCATAAATCTGAAAGACTTGAGGGGGGAAGGGCAAAAGTACTTAAGAAGCTATAACAGCTTCCCCATGTCTCCCCACAATTGGCTATCCCCGCTAGAATTCTATGGATTCTATCTATCAAAGTCTATTCTAGCATACCGTATCTTTCAGTAACGCCAATTGTGTAACTCATGTTTGACAAATCTTCACTTTACCAATCATTCTTTTTTATTTAAAAATACGTGTGACTAATTCGGGGTAATCTACAAACGGATTACGGTTGCCTTGATATGAGAAAATTACATCATTTCGGTTGCGTTCAAACGCATCGACGGGGTCTGCTTCATGCCACGCTAATAAAATTGAAAGTTTACCAACATATGGGCCAGTATTACTTACCCGGTCATTTACTTCAAGGTCAATTTCTTGGGCAATATCGCCTTCATATCTGACAGCCATATAAAAAATCATTCTCGCGACGTCACCTTTGACCTCATCTCTGGGTTCAAAACTATCGCCATCTTTAAAACAGTCTGTCGTTTCGTTCACTAGCGTACCGCCGATATCAAAGTCTAAATTACCGCGGTACCCGTTAACGCTCACATCTGTTGGACGGATATGATGCATATCAGAACCCATCACATCATCATTATCAAAGTTACCATGTGATTTAGGCCAGACATGTTCTCGATTCCAGTCATCTTGATCGCCCCCATGCAAGTCTTCACTACGTGATTCAGCAGAATAGAAGAGGATGATATTGTCTGGGTTAAGAGGATCTTCATCACTGTTGGCTAAGGCATTCCATAATGCGTCATAATCAAGGACAATATGATCATCAATTAAATCATGTAAGAATTGTTTTAAATTATCATCAGTAACCTCACCGAGTCCAGCATAATATCCAGAGTATACTGTGTCATCAGGATCGGGAACGGTAACCAAATTAGGGTCAAGTAAGATTGTGACATCAAAGTATTTGTAACGTGTTATGTCATTATATTCTAGAACAGCAGTCAACATAATATTTTGATCGACACCGTCTTGGATAAATGTATTATCATCAAGTGTTCCTGAAATATTTGAATGCCAAGTAATCGTCACACCATCAATTGTGGTTGGCAACGTCGTTTGATGTGTCACTTCATCAGAAACTGATAAAGACTCTTGTACAGCATCAATTTTACTTGATTCATTATTTGGTTGTTCAGTTGAAGCACAGCTTGATAGAAAAATCAGTAAAACAGTTGTTATTAAAAGACATACTTTTTTCATTTTTTCACACACCTTTAACAGTTTAGTATACAAAAAGGTAAGTTAATTTACAAGAAAAAAAGTAGCCATAGCTACTTAATTTTACATTTAGTGTGTTTAATTGAATACAAAACCCAAGCCATGCCGAGTAAGACAAATAGGGTGGCAATTAACTTAAACAAAAGATTACCATTGGGTAATACAACTGGTGTAAAGGCAATACCTACAGCGCTAAGAAATGCGACTACGCACGACGTACATCCAAATGTCAAAATACCAAAAATAAACGATAAGAAGGGTACCGCGCTTGACCCAGCAACCTCTTTTTTAGTGAAAGTAAAATTAATAATAGAGTATGATACCATAATAGCAGACGCAATGGCAATTATCACATTCATACTGATATGTAAGAGGGTTATACCGACACCAAATCGATTAATCATCGTATCATAACTGATGTTCCCTTCAAAATCTAAAAAAATGTATAATCCCAAGAAGAAAAAGAACAAAGCTACTTGTAAAATGATATATTTAGTTTTTAAGCTTTTTTTATAAACAAGTTGTAACATAATAATCACCTAAAAATAGTTTATCAAAATTGTTATAAAAAACAAAGAAGTATGCAAACTATCCTTTACAAACTTTTCAGACATGCTATACTATCTTTGTAATTAGAGGTGTAAAAATGGAAAAATTAAAAAAAGATATAAGGCGGATTCCAATGATCTTTATTGGATTTATGTTTTTAGCAGTGGGTATCATGCTAATGAAACGCAGTGAACTTGGGCTACCCCCATGGGGAGTATTACATCAAGGATTAGAGGTGTCTACACCATTAACATTTGGTCGCATAACCCAACTGGTCGGTTTACTTGTCATGCTGATTAGCATGGTTTTTCTCAAGACAAAAATTGGCATCGGAACGCTACTTAATGTCATCTTTGTCGGGTGGTTTATAGACTTAGCTGATTATTTTTTTGCTTACACCCCTGAGTCGTTACATTCGCAAACAATTCTACTTGTCTTAGGGATTATCTTGATGACATTTGGACGGAGTTTATATATTAGTGCCCGTCTCGGAAGTGGGC
Source organism: Candidatus Izemoplasma sp. (assembly GCA_036172455.1). Taxonomy (NCBI): domain Bacteria; kingdom Bacillati; phylum Mycoplasmatota; class Mollicutes; order Candidatus Izemoplasmatales; family Candidatus Izemoplasmataceae; genus Candidatus Izemoplasma; species Candidatus Izemoplasma sp. The sequence continues at coordinate 241,362 of JAXKVY010000001.1, read as the reverse complement.
CGCGTGATGGTTTATTTGTCGGCCTTTCACATGTGACAAAGATTGATGTCAAGTATATTAAACCTACGATTGAGTTTATAGTTCTTTTTGTAGGGTTTATCCTTGGAGGAGAAGTGGGCGTTGGAACCGTAATAGCCATCGTATTGAATGGATATATTGTTCAGGGATACATGAAGATTATGCGGTTTGACCCTAAAGCTAAACAGGATCATAATATATTTGCCTATTTAAAAAAGTAAGCAGTCGAATGCTTACTTTTTTTAAGTCTATTGTTCAATATATTCGATAATTTTACCTTCCCATGTTTTGATGTGATAAACATTATCCTCGTGAGAGATGATGTACTGTGGTAGTAATGGAATTTTACCCAGTCCACCTGGCGCATTAAAAATATAGGTTGGAATTGCTAAACCTGAGGTGTGCCCTCTCATATAAGCCATAATTTCTAAACCTTTTGCAATAGTTGGGATAAAGTGGTGTGTTCCTTTAACTTCTTTAGCATGGAAAATATAATAGGGCTTAATGCGCGCAGTTAAGAGACGTTGGTTTAACATAGTCATAATATATTTATCATCATTAATCCCCTTTAAAAGGACGGCTTGATTACCTAGCACAACGCCATTATTCACAAGTTTTTCTGCGGCGTGAATGCTTTCATCGGTGAGTTCATAATAATGATTGAACTGTGTATTGACATAAATGGGATGATATTGTTTCAAAATGTTAACCAACTTGTCTGTAATCCGCATGGGCATTGTGACAGGAGTTCTTGTACCAAAACGTATAATTTCAACATGATTGATTGCTCTTAAACGTTTTAATAATGCTTCAATTTGGTGATCAGATAATAAAAATGCATCGCCACCAGTAATTAAGACATCCCGAATTTCAGGGGTGTTTTTAATATATTCAATGGACTCATCGATAAGTGATTGGTTGGTATGAGCATCGGTTTCACCAATTAATCGCCGTCGTTGACAGTGACGACAATACATCGCACATATATTGGTAACATTGATGATTAAACGATCGGGGTAACGTCTTGTAATACTACCAGCGGGATTGGTAAACTCTTCTGCCATGGGGTCTTCTTTACCTAAATCAACGGCATATTCGCCTTTACTTGGCACACTTAACATTTTTATGGGATCATTTTTTTCTGAGGTAATAAGGGCGAGATAATAAGGAACTATGGCAAAACGGTTTGTTTTACTAAGTTTTTTAACATCTTGGACCTCATCTTGTGATAAATGAATAAATTTGACTAATGTCTCAACATCAACAATGCGGTTACGCATTTGCCAATGCCAATCATTCCAATCATCTTCGTTTGCATTAAAATGTGTTAATAACTTAGCTTTATTTTCTAAGTATGCTTCTTTATTACCTTTAAGCTGTCTTAAGGCTTTTTGTTTAAATGCCATAAAGTCATTAATACTACTGGATAACTCCTTTGCCCGAGCAAGTGATATTTTTTTCGCATTCATCTCAATCATCCTTTTCTATATGGTAATAAAATTATAACAAAAAACGCTTACAAAAGCAAAATTGGTCACAAAAAAGCGAGTGAAATCACTCGTATTCTTTGACTAATTTTAAGTAATAATCTTTATTCGCTTCGTTTGCTTTAATATCATCCTCTGTTAATTCTCGGATAATTTTCATTGGATTACCAATGGCTAAATGATATTTCGGTACGGTTTTTCCTGGTGGTACTAACGTACCTGCGCCAACCAATGCACCTTGTTCAACAGTTGCGCCATCTAAAAGAATACTGCCCATACCAATTAACGCATCATCTTCAACAGTACAACCGTGAATGATGGCACCATGGCCAATTGTTACATTTTTACCGATGGTTGTAGGCTGGTCGGTATTTGTATGAATGACAGCATTATCCTGAATATTAGTATCCGTTCCAACACGGATAGGGGCCATATCGCCTCGCATTGAGACGTTATACCATATATTCACACCTTCATCGATAATGATATCGCCAGATAAACATGCGCCTTGAAAAATTTTCGCATCTTTACTCACACGTGGCGTTTTTTCTAAATGTCTTTGTAAATACATCAAATCAACCTTTCTGGGTAGGCTTTTAACCCGAGTTTTAAAATATTCATAGCTGTTTGCATATCTTCTGCATTCAGTACGTAAGCCAATCGTACTTCATCTTTACCAAGTCCTTCGGTTGCATAAAAGCCTTCTGCAGGTGCTAGCATAACTGTTTCATTATTGACATCAAATTCTTCTAATAGCCAAACAACAAATTGTTCAGCATCAGGGACTGGTAACTTTATTATAACATAAAATGCGCCTTGTGGCTTTTCACATACGATACCATCGATATTATTTAAGGTTTGATAGACGATATCACGGCGTTTTTCATACTCGTTTTTAATCTCTTTAGTGTAAGAATCAGGTAGTTGATATAAAGCAGAAGCACCAACTTGTTCAAGTGTGGCAACACAGAGCCTTGCTTGACATAACTTTAAGATATTAAGCATTAAAGCTGTATTTTTAGAGGCGATAGCACCAATTCTCGCACCGCATGCACTATACCGCTTAGAAACACTTTCGATTATAATTAAGTGCTCTTCAATCCCCTTAACGGTCCCCATTGATTTACTATCTAATCCATCGAATGCCATACCACGATACACTTCATCACTGATAATAAAGAGATCGTGTTCGATAGCGAGTTCAGCAATCATCTGCATTTCATCATCGGTGAGGATTGTTCCGGTAGGATTTCCTGGATTACTAAACATGATCGCTTTTGTTTTTGGTGTGATTAATGCCTCAATAGCTTCTTTATTGGGTAATCTAAATCCATTTTCAGCGTAGGTAGTAATCGGTTTAATCGTCGCATTGACTTCACCAGTGAATCCATTATAGTTTGTATAAAATGGTTCAGGAACCAATATTTCATCACCAGGATCACATGTTGCGATAGTTGCGAAAGTGACAGCTTCGCTTCCGCCATTTGTGATGAGTATTTCATTGTCTTTAAAATGAATGTTATCCCGTTTAAAATAAGCTTGAATTGCTTGTATTAGTTTAGGTTCACCCTGTGAAAAAGAATATTTAATTATTCGTGAGTCATGTGCATTCACGGCATCCATAAATACCTTGGGTGTTTCGATATCTGGTTGTCCTATATTTAAATGATAGACTTTTTTTCCAAGTGATTTCGCTTTTGTAGCGATTGGAACTAGTTTGCGTACTGGGGACTCCTGCATTGCTTGAATTCGTTTAGATAGTTTCATCCTCATTCTCCTTTCAAAACCATTCTTATTGTATCACTAGGTATTTAAAAAAGCAATATAACACGCATAAAAATGTAAACACTTTCAACGGATTTTAGGTATTTGGGTTTAGAATTAAATGTCAAAAAAAACAATGAAAATATTTTCATAAAATAATTGAAAATAATTTTTAATAATAAAATTGTAAATGGCTAAATTTAGCGAATATTAACAAACTCATAAAAACTTATACTTTTTTAATGAAAACGCTTGTTTTAGAACAAATTAATTGTTAAAATGTCAATGTGTTGAAATATGTCATAAAGGATGATTGAATTTGAAAAAGAAACTATTTATTCCTGGACCAGTAGATGTAGCGCCTGATGTACTTGCTAAATTGGCTACACCACAGATTGGTCACAGAACACAAGAAGCAACGAACTTACAAAAACGCATAAGTGACAAGCTACAACAATTAATGTATACCAATAATACCATTATTTTATCAACCTCATCAGGGACTGGTATTATGGAAATGAGTGTCCGTTCATGTACGAAGAAACGTGCCGCTATTTTTAGTGTTGGCGCATTTGGTGATCGCTGGTATAAGATTGCAAAAGCGAATAATGTACCTGCTGATCACTTTAAAAGTGACCCCGGAGAACCAACAACGCCAGAGATGGTAAGAAATGCTTTGGATACTGGTAAATATGATGTTGTTACTGTTACGCATAATGAAACCAGTGCAGGACTTATGAATCCAGTTTATGAAATCGGACAAGTGATTAAAGACTATCCAGATGTTGTATATTTAGTAGATAGTGTTAGTTCACTTGGAGGGGCAAAAATTGAAGTGGATAAATCAAACATTGATATCTGCTTATCATCAACACAAAAAAGTCTCGGAGTGCCACCTGGACTTGCCGTTGCTAGTGTTTCAGATAAAGCGATTGCACGAGCAGAAACAGTTGAAAATCGTGGATACTATTTAGACTTAATTAACGTTGTGAATCGTGTAAAACGAAATTATCAGTATCCTTCAACCCCATCAACACCACATATGTGGGCATTAGATTATCAATTAACTAAAATTATCGATGAAGAAGGATTAGATAATCGCTTCGATCGTCACGAACATCTAGCAAACATTGTACGCAATTGGGCGAAACAATATTTTGCACTCTTTGCGAATGAAGCGTACGCCTCAAACACTGTAACAACCATTTTAAATACGCATGGCAAGAGTGTTAAAGCACTAAATGAAGAACTTGGTAACCGTGGCTACATGATTAGTAATGGTTACGGAGATATGAAGGAAAAAGCCTTTAGAATTGCCCATATGGCAGATCGTACAGAAGATGAATTATTAGGGTTGTTACGTGAAATCGAAGAGATATGGGGGCTTAAATAATGATTGTATTAGCTAACGATGGGATTGATTCAAGCGCAAAAGAAACCTTAGAAGAGATGGGTTATACCGTTGAAGTTGACCATTATGACGGGGAAGCATTAATTGAAAAAATACAAGAAATTGATTGTATTATTGTTCGATCTGCGACTAAACTAAGACAACCTATTATTGATAAAGCACTCGAAACAAGACAATTAAAACTGATCATCCGGGCAGGTGTCGGGATTGATAATATTGATCATGTATATGCAGAAGAACAAGGTATCAAAGTTATGAATACACCAAACTCAAGTAGTGCGGCTGTCGCAGAACTTGCGCTTGGGCACATGTTTGCCTTAGCCCGTCACATTTATATTGCAAATGTGACCATGCGTGAAGGTCGTTGGGAGAAAAAACAGTACCGTGGTATTGAGTTGAACGGTAAAACACTTGGATTAGTTGGTTTCGGGCGTATCGCACGAAGCCTTGCGAAAAAAGCTATGGCACTTGGGATGTCAATTATATATTATGATAAATCAGACTCTGTGACAGAAGTTGATGGTTGTCAACGTGTTGATAAAGAAACGTTATTACAGACCGCAGACTTCATTAGTTTGCACATCCCATTCATTAAGCAAGATGGGCCGTTCTTAGATAGAGAAGCATTTAAACAAATGAAAAAAGGTATGTACTTAATTCATACGGCTCGTGGTGGTGTAGTTGATGAGACAGCCTTACTTGATGCACTTGATGCAGGTATTGTAAAACGCGCTGCACTTGATGTTTACGAAGATGAACCAGTTAAAAACATGCGTATTTATACGCATGACAAAATTTCACTTACCCCACATATTGGTGCGGCCACTTATGAAGCGCAAGCACGTATTGGGTTAGAAACAATTGAAGTAATAAAACAATATTTAGCATAGGGAGGATACAAAAATGGCAATTGTAAAACCTTTTAAGGCCTTACGTCCAAGAATTGACTTAGTTGAACGTGTTGCTTCATTACCTTATGATGTCATGAGTCGTAAAGAAGCAAAACGAATGGCAATGGGGAATCCATATAGTTTCTTACATGTTGTTCGTTCAGAAATTGATTATCCATCAAGTGTGGATGCATATGATCCAAAAGTGTACAAAAAAGCACAGAAAAACTTAAAAATGTTTGAAGATGATGGTATTTTAATTCAAGATGAAAATGATCACATCTATATTTACCAACAAACGATGAATGGTAAAGTTCAAACAGGATTTGTTGCATGTACATCAGTTGATGACTATGTGAATGGTGTTATTAAACGTCATGAAACAACATTACTATCAAAAGAAAAAGACAGAATTAATCACTTTGATCGTTGTGATGCGAATACTGCCCCTATTTTCTTAACGTACCGTGACCGTGATCGCTTAAATGAAATCTTAGAATCATGGACGAGTAATCATGATCCTGAATTTGATATCTTAACCGATGATGGTGTCGGTCATGCGGCTTGGTTAATTGATGATGACGATTTATTATTAGAAATTAGTGAACACTTCGGTGATGTTGAAAGCTTATATATCGCAGATGGACACCACAGAGCTGCATCAGCTGCAAAAGTGGCGTTAAAACGACGCCAAGAAAATCCAAATTATACAGGTGATGAAGAATTTAACTTCTTTATGAGTGTTATCTTCCCTGAAAGTAATTTAACAATTATGGACTATAACCGTGTAGTACATGACCTTAACGGTATGTCAGAAGAAACGTTCATTAATGAGTTAGACAAACTTTTTAAAATAGAAAAAAGCAAAGCACCATACAAACCTATGAAAAAACATAAATTTGGTATGTACTTAAATAACCAATGGTATAGCTTAGAGCTACGTGATGGCATTGTCGATGAGAATGATGTTTTAGCATCAATCGATGCGGCAATAATGGAAGAATATGTCTTAAATAATTTATTAAGCATCAAAAATGTTAGAAATTCATCACGCATTAGTTTTGTTGGTGGTATCCGTGGTTTAAAAGGATTACGTGAATTAACGGATGAAATAGATGGTGTTGGATTTAGTATGTATCCAGTCACCATGCAAGACATTATGGAAGTCAGTGATGCTGGGTTAATCATGCCTGCAAAATCAACATGGTTTGAACCAAAACTACGTAGTGGACTCTTCATCCATAAGTTCAATAGTTTCGAAAGTGCTCAAGATGAAGATAGTGAAATCTCACTTGAAACAGAAGAATATATTGAACGCGTATTGGAAAAAGTACGTCAAAAAGATGGTCACCAAAGTGAATTTGTTCAAGCTGTCACTGAGGTACTTCATTCTCTTGGCCCTGTCTTAGAACAACATCCTGAATATATTGAAAATAATATCTTAGAACGTATTGTTGAACCAGAACGTGTGATTATGTTCCGAGTGCCATGGGTTGATGATGACGGTATGACACATGTTAACCGTGGTTTCCGTGTGCAGTTTAATGGAGCGATTGGACCGTATAAAGGTGGACTACGTTTCCATGAATCTGTTTACTTAGGAATGATTAAGTTCTTAGGATTTGAACAAATATTTAAAAATAGTTTAACCAGTTTGCCGATCGGTGGTGGAAAAGGTGGTAGTGATTTTAACCCACTTGGTAAATCTGATGAAGAGATCAGACGATTCTGTGAAGGGTTTATGACTGAACTCTATCGTCATATTGGCCCTAACGTTGATGTACCTGCTGGTGACATTGGTGTGGGTGCTCGTGAAATAGGATTTTTATTCGGCCATTATCGTCGTCTTCGTGGCGCATTTGAAAATGGTGTCTTAACTGGTAAAAGTCTAGAATATGGAGGATCACTCATACGTCCAGAAGCAACGGGGTATGGCGCAACATATTTTGCCTATCAAATGTTAAAACACGACGACTTAGACTTCAAAAATAAAACTGTCGCAGTATCTGGATTTGGAAACGTTGCATGGGGTGTCTGTAAGAAAGTGACAGCCTTAGGTGGTAAAGTCGTTACCTTAAGTGGCCCAGAAGGATATATCTATGATCCAGATGGTGTAAATACGCAAGAAAAATTTAGTTTTATGTTAGAAATGCGAGCGAACACCAATGGTAAGATTCAAGACTATGCAGAGCGCTTTGATGTAGAGTTCTTCGCAGGTAAAAAACCTTGGGAACGTGAAGTTGATATTATTATGCCATGTGCAACGCAAAATGAAATTTATCCTGAAGATGCTAAACAAATCATTGAAAATGGTGTAAAATATATTGTAGAGGGTGCCAACATGCCTACCACCAATGAAGCAATCCAATTGCTGAAAGAAGCAGGAGTTATTATTGGTCCTGGTAAAGCAGCGAATGCTGGTGGGGTAGCAACAAGTGCGCTTGAAATGTCACAAAATAGTATGAGACTTCATTGGACAAGTGATGAAGTAGACGAAAAATTACGCGGCATCATGAAAAATATCTACAATAGTTGTGTACGAGCAAGTAGTCGATATGGATTTGGATACGACTTAATTGCCGGAGCGAACATTGCTGGATTTACAAAAGTTGCTGATTCAATGATCAAACAAGGTAAATACTAACCTATCGAACAAGGAGTGTGAACTTATGGGTTATGCATTAAAAGAAACAAAATATCGGTACCGTGCCTTTACAAAAAACGGTAATTGGCAAAAAGGTGATTTAACAACAGACAAACACATAACAATCCATGAAGGATCAAACGTGTTTCATTACGGACAAGCATTATTTGAAGGATTAAAAGCTTATAAAACTAAAGATGGACAAGTCGTTTTGTTCCGTCCAGACTTAAACTTTAAGCGACTTAATGATGGTTTGAGACGTATCGTTGCACCTGAGTTGCCAAAAGATCTATTCTTCGAAGCCATTGAAGAAGTGGTTAAAGCAAATATCGATGATATTCCTGAATATGGGACTGAACAATCACTGTATATCCGGCCGCATATCATGGGCCACGGAATGAACTTAGGTGTTAAACCTTCAGAAGAATATCTATTCAATGTATTTTGTGCACCTGTAGGGACCTATTTTGAAGGGGGGTTAAAAGCATTAGATTTCATCACAACAGATTATGATCGTGCAGCAGCTAATGGAATGGGAAAAGTCAAAGTTGCAGGTAATTATGCAGCAAGTCTCTATCCCCGCCATTTAGCAAAAGAAAAAGGCTATGCAGGCGTGATATATCTTGATCCGCTAACGCATAGTAAGATTGATGAAGTTGGTGCGGCTAACTTCTTTGGTGTGACACATGACAATGTAGTAGTGACGCCGAAATCGTCTTCAATATTACCAAGCATTACACGCCGTTCAATCTTATATTTAGCCGAAAACGTACTAGGATTAGAAACAGAAGAACGTGCTGTTCATATTGATCAATTAGATGAATTTAAAGAAGCAGGTGCTTGCGGGACAGCGGCAATTATTACGCCAATTAAATCAATTACACACAAAGGTAACAAACATCAATTTGGTGATGGTAAAGTTGGTCCTACAATTAAAAAATTGTATGACTTACTAATCGGTATATATTATGGTGAAATCGATCCTCCTGAAGGGTGGATTCATCCAATTAAAATCAACTAACACATAATAAAAGGAGTTCCGAATATTCGGAGCTCCTTTTATTTCTCTATTGTTAAAGACAGGCTTTAATTTTCTTTGCAAGTCCCTTAAGTTTATTTTTCGAGACACTACATAATGCAATCCGTAAACCATTATTGACTTGGACAGTGAAGATGTTGTTATCTTGAAGTCGTTTGTAAATCGCCTCTTTATCTGCATTATCAATCCGTAATGTGACAAAAAAGCCTTCAACAAACGGATAATAGGGTAAATTTTCTTGATCAGCTTCTTTAATAAATATATCAGCACGTTCTTTCAATAATGAAACATATTTTGATTTTTCATTTAAGTAAGCATCGTATAGCGATTTATCGTTATACAGTTTGGCGAACAATGTCATCATACTATTGTTAATGGTAGACCATGTTGAACGGGCTGTATAAACCATTGCGTCGTGCCATTTATCGAGTTCTTTTTGATTAGATGTAATTGCAATAGCAGCCCCAACTCGTGCACCGTAAGCAGTGAGTGTTTTTGATAGAGAGAAGGCTATAACAACCATAATATTGTCACTTAGATTTTGATATTTTTTGAAATGTTTTTTCCAATCTGGATTAGTCGAAAAATCAATATAGGCAATATCTTGTAAAATAATTATAGGTCCACGCTGGGCAAGCATATCAACATAGGTTAAAATCTCATCCCATTCATCTTCAGTCATTGTATAACCTGAAGGGTTATGACATGGGTCATTTATAATAGCTAATACTTTACCTTGCTTTGCCATTACATTGGCTAGTTTTTGTTTGAAATTGTCAATATCAAACCCATCATCAGAAAATAAATTGTAATCAACCGCTTTAACGCCATGTTCGGTTGCCATCGTGTTATAGGGTCCCCATCCTAACGAAGGTTTCAGCAAGATTTGTCCGGGATCAAGGATGTTATGAATCGTTGCACTTACTGCGCCCGCACCACCTGGGGTTGCAACGATTTTTGTATGTAACGTTAAATCTTTAAAAAGCCATTTATAGACAGTTGTTAAATAACTAGGATTACCAGGAATGCCACCAGCGTACTTAGCTTTTTGAATATTACTGATTGATTTATAAGGTTCCCATACGGAGTCGAATGCACAGAATGTTTCGGTCTCATCAAAGAGTGTTCCTAGAGTCGCATCAACAACGTTTTCTGACCCATGTTTTATTTTTGCCTCATTTGCTTTAACTGCTGCTTTAAAGACTTTATCAGTCATTTTTTTACCATCACTTAAGCTGTTTAAAAATGTCATATAATATCACCTTTCTTAGAATCAATATACTTAATATATTATACCATTTTTTCATGATGATTCCCATTAAAAACCGGTTAATTTTGTATAAAAAAGTATGTTCTTATTTGTTTTTATTTTAAACTGTGATATGATAAATGTAGGTGGTGTTATAATGATTGATAAAATAAAAGAAGTGTTAGAGAACAAGTATCATATTACACTGGATGAGTACGCGATTTACGATGCCAATATAAAGCGTAACCATACACTTAAAGTAGGGGTTTTTCTGTTTGTAATTTTACTGACGTTGTTTGTATTAGGAGAAAATGACGTTCTCTTTCAACTCGATTTTATTTATATTGTGTTTGGGTTGTTCGTATTGGTTTTAATTCCACTGGGTTTAAATAAAAAAACGGAGTACGAAGCGATTATTGTCACGCCAAATGAACTCATTCAACGCACGGGTAAAAAGACATTTGCTGTGATTCCTTATGACGATATTACGTCATTTAATTTAACAGAACACGGCATTATCATCAAAGGAAATGGCGAAGTTATCACACTATCACTTACAATGTTTAGAGAAGAAATCGAGCCTATTATAGATATCCTAGAAGCTAAAGGAAAAACTTTTGAAAAAGATAAAGAATATATGGTTCGTCCCATTAAAATTCATATTAATAATAATGAAATCACGATAGAAGATGTCGAAGTGAAGACGGATACTGATATAGTTTATGAACAGTATATAGATGACTATAATTCGTTAACACCCGGCTTTATTAAAGAAGTGATTATGCGTAATAGTGTCATTGATGATGTGTTGAGTAATACGGATGTACTTGCGTTTAAAGTCGCTCGTTTTACGGTCAAAGAAGGTCATCCAGAAAATACCCATTTTGATCCGATTCAAGTAGCTGATGGGGTATTGATTTTTACCAAGCCAGTCATTAATGGGTTTAGCGTATCTAATCCAAACGATGAAGATAAGAAAGCAAAGCCATTAGAACCAACCGCACAGAATATTAAGAAATATTGTGTTGATGGCATAATTTCAGATTGGAAAGTGATGAAAAAACGCATTAAAATAGACTTTGCTTCAGGTGTTCATAGTCTTAACTTAGACCTAAAATACGAAGCTGTTTTAATCGGATGGAATGAAGTGAAGTCAAGTTAATATAAAAACGTCTAGTTTATACTAGACGTTTATTTTTTAGGATAACTGATTAATAATCTCTTGAATGCTTTGTTTCGCTTCATCTGGTAAAATATCTTGGTTGTACAGATGTTCAATAAAATCAATACGAGATTGCATACGCTCTTTAAATAAGTTGATGTATTTCTCACTTGAAAAATCAGGTTCATAGTCCTCAATAGATGCATACTCAATCGCATTTAAATTGGAAAAAGGTTTAAATTGCGTGTTATCCATTACGATATTATCAATAATCCCTAAGGTTATTTTAGGGGTTATATTTTTGTTTAAGAATGATCCTGTATTAATGACATAGCATGTTACGTCACGGTTTTCAAATAAATCTTTAAATTTTAAATAATCGTTACGTAGTGGGTATAACCTAAACGGATTTGCATAAGGTTCAATAACAAGTTTCGATGCATCTACCCCCTCTTCAGCAGTAGAGCGTTTTGTTGCCAATGTTGCCCCCAGTGTACTCGCAAGTATACTTGAGTTGATTTTTAAGATAGGTGGCAATGAATCATCTTTCATAATCCAAAAGATAGCATCAACTTTGTTATCAAACTTGTAGGCACGCTCCATTGTCCAATATTTAGATTTTAATGCACGTCCATTATTGTTTCTGATATCTTCTGTAATTGGGACAATTCGGTGGTTTTCATCATGGGTTGCGCCGACATTTTGCATTGTTAATAGATATTTATTATCAGGTGAGTTTGTAGGATAGTCTTGCACTTTATCAAAATACGATGGTTCCATTGATATACTTGATCCATCTTCATTAGAAATAATAAAGGCATCATCATGCAAGACAGTAATATCAAATTTACCGTTATGGCGTGAATGGGTAATGGTTGATTTTCCGCTTCCACTCAAGCCAAAAACCCCGGCAATATATGTTTTGTCATTATCTAGATTGAATCGCTTTTGTCCGCCATGACAAGCTGTGTATCCATTACGTGATGCGACGCTCCACCCCATTGTTAAGGTAGCTTTTTTGTGTTCACCAAAATAGCGTAACCCGAGTAATGCCCCACAGTTGTTCGTATGATCAAATAAACTTAATCCAGTTGGGAATTTGTCAATAAACTCATCAGGGTCAGAGTATAAGAAGATGTCACCTTCATCCATTTTCTTCGAGTTTTGATACATTTTTTCAGTCATTGGATTTTCATACTGGAAGTTTAACATCCATGAATATAAGGTATTTTCATAGCCTTCAGGAATAAGGAGATGAGCTTTTACCATAAAATCTTCATGAAGGCCAATATATGCCGTTGCATGATACATTGTTTTTTTACGAGAGTTAAAGATTGCATTTTTTAAAACATCTGAATATTTTTCTCTATTTGAACGGTTGATCAAACGTCTAACATGGGCTTGACGTCCTGTAATAATACCATCATTAAAAATGAGTACTTTTGCATCATTTTGAAGTCCTAAATCACTTGCTCGGTAGATTGGCAAATCTGTAACAATCGTCCCTGGTGCATTTTTTGCAAGGTCATAAGCTTCATTAATAGACGTGATGCGTTTAACGTTGTTTCTATAAAATGCAGTTTCAATAGTGGTGCGTATTTTTGAAAAAAGATGTGAATTGTCTGTAGATATTGAGTTGACTGTGTGATGATTGATGGTTGCCATAATTCCTCCTAAAAATGAGCGACAAGTGCACCAAGTGCAATAGAATAGTATTTACTCATAGTTGAGTCTGCACGTGATGTTAAAACGATTGGTTTGCTAGCGCCTGCGATGACACTGGCACTTTTTGCATTTGCGAGAAACATCATTGTTTTGTAAAAAACATTACCCGCTTCGATACGGGGCATTAGTAAGATATCAATCTCGCCTGCATCTGGGTGTGTGATGCCTTTGTGTACCGCGGCTTCTTTATTAATTGCATTATCAATTGCGTAGGGTCCCGAAACACGACAGTGTTTAATTGTACCAGATGTATTGAGGTCAACTAACTCTTTCGCATGAATCGTAGCTTCCATCTTTGGATTAAATTTCTCAACCGCTCCAATCACACCAACTTTAGGGTAATCAATTCCAATGGCTCTAGCAATCACAACACTATTTTCAATGATTTGTCGTTTTTCATCAAGATTTGGGGCAATATTCATTGCGCCATCACTCATAAAGATGAGTTTATCATGGGTTGAGACTTCCATAACACTAACATGTGATATGCGGTTCTTTGTTCTTAGTCCATAGTCTTTATTTAGTGCTTGGCTTAAAATGGTACTGGTACTGACTAAACCTTTCATTAGAAAATAATTGGCGTTGTCGTGAACTTCTTTAACAGCTATTTGACAGGCTAATTCGTGATCCGACTCATTAATAATGTCATAATGAGATAAATCGATATCTAATGTTTTAGCAATTGCTTCAATATTCGATTTGTCCCCCACTAAAATAGCATTTACAATATTGTCTTTACGGGCCATTTCAACAGCTTCAAGGACATGTGAGTCATCTGCGACAGCGACAACTAATGTTTGTGTAGGAATTGCCTTTGCTTTGTTAACAATATCATTAATTGTTTTCATTATGCCTCCTATTGATATATTTTATATGATTCTTCATTTCTTAATACGCGTAACGTCCCTAAGGCAAGTGACTCCATTTCATCCTCACCAGGATAAACCAAGACATCTGCGATAAACGCAACACGCGCTTTAATCTGTTCAACTATATATGTATCATATGCTAATCCACCTGTCAATACAATGGCATCAACTTTCCCTTTTAATACCGTTGCATCAGCGCCAATTTCTTTGGCTATTTGGTAACACATAACATCAACCATAAACTTGGCTTCTTCATCACCATTTTTTATACGCTGTTCTATTTCATAGCCATCATTTGTTCCTAAGTAAGCGACAAGACCGCCTTTGCCATAATTTTTCCGTTTCATTTCACTAAGGGTATATTTCCCACTCATAGCCATTTTGTATAATGGACCAATAGGCACACTCCCACTGCGTTCAGGTGACATTGGACCGTCCCCATCAAGTGCATTATTAACATCAATCACGCGACCTGCCTTGTGGACGCCAACACTAATCCCTCCACCTAAATGTGCAACAATTAAATTAAGTGAGTGGTATGATTTATTAAGATCACTGGCCGCACGTAACGCGACAGCTTTTTGATTTAAGGCATGAAATAAACTTTGTCGTTTAATTTCAGGCATACCAGTGAAGCGTGCAATATTCTCCATTTCATCGACTGCGACAGGATCGACAATAAATGAGGGTACATCAATCTTATCTGCTAATTCTTTAGCAATAACACACCCTAAGTTGGAAGCATGTTCTCCTCTGGGAGCGCGCTTCATATAGGATATCATATGGTCGTTAACACGGTAAGTTCCACCTTCAATCGGCTTTAACATACCTCCGCGACCAGTGATCGCATCAAAGGATTCTAAGTCATAAGGAGATTCCTTAAGTGCATCAAGAATAGCTGACTTCCGAAAATCAAATTGATCAAAAATAGATTGGAACTTAGCGATGTCCTCAGTTTTATGTCTGATTGTTTTGCTAAATATGTTCTTATCATCTTCAAAAATTGCTATTTTTGTTGATGTTGAACCAGGGTTAATTGTTAAAATTTTATACGTCATAGTGTCCTCCTTGAACTCTGGTTTAATTTCACGAATACATTATAACATGATAGCGTTTTCACTACAACCAATATCTTGGAAAAATTTGAATTCTTTAATAATCTCTTAGTTAAGCCATTTAGTGACACTTTTATCTGCTAAAATATAAAAATGGGTCATATATGACGTTTTCTTTTTATTAAACATCGTTTATAGTATTAATAATAGTTAAAAATAGTTTTCTGAAAGAGGTGGCTTATGGACGCAATACTGATCGGAATATTAGGGTTTATATTCTTGTTATTGTTTGATATATGTTCTTTACACAGCCGGCATGTAAGTAAGTATTTTATGCTGGTTTTCGGCTTAGGATCAATCATTTATGCCTTTATTGATTTGCTACAGTATAATTACATGTTTGATAATAGTTTCATATATTTACCCATTATCTTGATAATGATTATTTTCTTTATGGGTGTATTGATGTATTCTATCGTGATAGAAGTTGGTGTAAAAACATATCAAGCAGATCCAGAACATCGTTTAGTGACAACAGGCACTTATGCTCTTGTCAGACATCCCGGTGTGATTTGGCTACTTATCATTTTTCTCTTAACAGCATTATATTATGCGAATTTATATTTGCTCGCGGCAGGGTTAGTATGGACAGCTATTAATATATGTTATGTCATTATTCAAGAAAAAATGATTTTAGAAAAGATTTTTACAGAGTATAATCGGTATAAAAAAGAAACACCAATGATTATTCCATCGTTTAAGAGTATCATAAAATTTAAAAATCAATAAAAAATACTGGAGGAAGCATGAAAAACTTACGCGACATGTTACATGATGAAGAATACAATAAAATATGGGATACTTATCTAGGTTTTTTAGATCTTGACATCAAAGAATTTATGACAATTCAAAAGCGTTTATTGTTAGAACAAATTGAACTGTTAAATGATTCTGAACTAGGAAGAAAGATTTTTAATAATCAATCAATTAAGTCGATTGAAGATTTTCGTAAAAAAGTACCACTAACAACATACGATGATTATGCAGACATTTTACTCAATAAACAAAATGAAGCATTACCAAGTGAACCATTACATTGGGTTCAAACCACTTGGAAAGGAGGAGACAAACCAATTAAACTCGCCCCATACTCAAAAACAATGGTAGAAGAAAACACGAAAATGTTTTTATCAAGTTTGATTCTCTCGACAAGTAAATCAAGAGGACACTTTACTTTGAGAAATCATGACAAGTTTTTATACGGCATGGCACCACGCCCGTATTTAACAGGGTACGCGCCATATATCTTGAAAAACGAGATTGATTTTGACTATCTACCAGATACCGAGCGGGCAGAACAACTTAGTTTTAAAGAACGTAATGTTGAAGGGTTTAAGTTAGCGATTAAACATGGCGCTGACTTATTTTATGGCGTAAGTAGTGTACTCGTTAAAATTGGAGAATCATTTGCCAATGATTCAGGAAAATCAGGTATGATTTGGCCAGCCAATGTCAAGCAAGCGATTAAGCTTATCAAAGCACTTTATAAGAAAAAAATTAAGAAAAAACCGTTGTTACCAAAAGATTTATTTGAGTTTAAAGGTATTGTGTGCGGGGGAACAGATTCTGCGACATATAAAGAGCGCATTGAACACTTGTTTGGTATTACACCACTTGAAATATTTGGTGGGACTGAATCTGCTGCGGTAGCCACAGAAACATGGAGTCGTAATGGCATGACATTTTTCCCTGATGTAAACTTTTTAGAATTTATTCCTGAAAAGGAAATAAAAAAAGAAGAAAACACACCTGGATATAAGCCAAGTACTGTGTTGCTAGATGAAATAAAACCCAACGAAGTATACGAACTGGTTATCACAAAATTACGTGGTGGTGCATTTGTGCGATATCGTATCGGTGACATTATGAAGTGTGTTGGATTAAAGAATAAAGAAGATGGTGTTAACTTACCACAGGTCATTTATTTAGACAGAGTTCATAATATTATCGATTTAGCTGGTTTCACACGGTTGACAAAACAAGTTATTGGGGACGCGATTAAATTATCTCAACTTGATATATTACATTATATCGCAAATAAGGAATATATAAATAACAAGCCCATCATTCATTTATATTTAGAAGTGAAAGGTGTTGTAAGTGACAAACTGATTAAGGAAAAGATTAATCATGAATTGAAACAATTAGATTCTGATTATCAGGATGTGCATGAAATGTTAGGGTATGATCCATTAAAAATTACGCGACTAAAAAACAATTCATTTGCTTCATTCAAGGAACAAAAAGGATATTATCCGAAGATAATGAATCCAGAGAAGGAGACTATTGAAGCAATGTTATAAGATGAAATAAGGGGATATGAAGGATAAAATTCACTTCAAGGAGTGTTACGATGATAGAATTAACACAGTACAATATAATTCCTTTAATATCATTTATATTATATGCAATTATTTTAATCATAATTCTAAGTTCGAACCAAACCAAATTGTCACGATCTTTTGTTGGTTATATTATAGCGATGATGTTTTGGTCAATTGGTTCTTTTCTCATGAAAACCAATGTGCCACCATCCAGCCTATTTTGGAATAAAATACTTCAGATTGGGTTTGTCTTTGTTCCGGTATTATTATTACGATTTAGTTATATATTAGCGGGGGATTATCGGACCAAGAAAATAGTGGTATATGGCTATCTCATAAGTATTGTTATGGTGTACTTGTCTTTTGCCGAATATGTGGTGACTGACGCAACATATGTTAATGGTGTCTTTAATTATACACCAGGATTTGCGGCTTATGTATTTGCTGTGATAGGCTTATTTTATAGTTCTCTTGCATTAATTGTAATTATTAAAAAATCGATTCAAAAAGAAATATCTTTGAAACGGATTAGATTGGTTTTGCTGGGGCTTGTTTTAGTTATTATCGGTGGTGCTTTAAATATATCACCCGATATTGGTGCCTATGGCGTGGATATCTTATTCAATACCGTTAACGCGATATTAATTATGTATTCGATTTATCGAAATAAGTTTTTAGAAATCAACTTAATTGTCAAACGCGGGTTATCGTTTTCATTTACCAGTATTTTACTGTATTTTACATATGCACTGATTATTTTATATGCAGAACAGTTTATTCGAGCGTATGTTGAAGTAGAATCAACGATTTCACTGATTTTTATCATGATGCCGTTCTTTTTAATTTTAGAGCCAATCAGAAATGGATTAGTGAAATTATCAAAACGAATTTTTTACCGTAATACAATAGATATGAATGCTGCGTTGAAAGAGTTTAGTGATTTGATTAGTACATCACTTGACCTGGATAAGATTGGCGCAACACTTATTAACGCTATTCAAAAAGCCATTAATTCAAAAGAAGTGTATTTAATACTTCAAAATAGGAAGGGGTATTATTTACATCAAACGAGTGAACAGTCCAAAGATAAAGATATTCAATTAGCGTTTAATCACCCTATCGTAAAATGGTTTAAAAATGGGAATGATATTTTACTCAAATCACAGATACATTCCCATGTTATGTTTAAAGGTATTTGGAAACGTGAACGTGAAATTATTGATGCAATGCACACAGAAATTATTGCACCAATTCGATATCAAGATGAATTGGTTGGCCTTGTTGTTATCGCAGAACGCGCTGATGAAAATCCTTATAGTATTGAGGAAACAAACTTTCTTCAAACAATTATTAATAACGCTGCGGCAATTATCGAGAATGCAAAGACCATTGAAGCAATTAAGAAACAGTCAATAACAGATGAGTTAACGAAGTTTTATAACCATCGTTATTTTCAAGATACAGTTAGCAAATGGGTTAAAGAAGAACACTATAACACTTTTGCTTTGGCAATTATTGATATTGATCAATTTGCGATTTACAATGAACTTTATGGCCATGCGAATGGGGATAGAGCCATAAAGCGGATCACATCCATCATCAATGAGGTAGTTCCAAATGAATTTATGAAGGTTCGGTTTGGTGGCGAAGAATTTGTGGTTGTTATGGTGAATTTAACCAAAAAACAAGCTTTAAATCTTTCAGATAAAATTCGTGAAACCATAGAAGAACAATTCTTATTATCAAGTGATATTCGTGAGTTCTTAACTGTTAGTGTGGGATTAAGTGTCTATCCTCCTCATGGGAGTACGTTAAATGAATTAATAGCAAACGCTAACCAGGCATTGCGTTTAGCAAAAAAGTCTGGTCGAAATAAAGTCTTTGTTTACCAAGAAAAGGACAATGATGTGGTTGAAGAGTCAGGTGTTCATGAAAAGATTCAAGACGCTTTTGTCTCAAGTATTTATGCTTTGGCAGCTACGATTGATGCAAAAGATCATTATACGTATGGGCACAGTAAAAATGTTGCCCTGATGTCGCAACTTCTTGCAAATAAACTGGATTTTTCTGATAGTGATGTAAACAAAATCTATAATGCTGGATTACTGCATGATATCGGTAAAGTCGGTATCCCTGAAAAAGTCCTTTCTAAGCCAGATGTATTAACAGATGAAGAATATGAAATTATGAAAGGCCATGTTGTTCAGTCGATTAACATTATTAAACATATTCCAAACTTAATTGATATCGTACCAATTGTCATTAGCCATCATGAACGTTATGATGGTAAAGGGTATCCGCGGGGAATTAAAGGAAATAATATTCCAGAACTAGGGCGCATTATTACCATTGCCGATTCATTTGATGCGATGACAACCAATCGTCCTTACCGTGAAGGTCTATCCTTAGAACAAGCTATCTATGAATTAAAGCGGAATGCAGGTACACAATTTGATCCGGATTATGTTAAAATATTTATTGATCTTGTTCAGTCAGGTGAACTCAATACATTAGAACTCGTCAATCGCAGTAACATCAAATAGCAAGTGATAATATCGCTTGCTTTTTCATTTTAAAAACACTTTCAGATGTTGTATAATAAAAATATGAGGTGATAATAATGAAATACACGATTAAAACCTATGATACGCGATATTTTGCTGGAATCGAAAAAGAAGATGGTTTAAGTGTTGGTGAGAACGAAGACCTTACAGAATTTTGGGATGTTTTTTTACAAGAAGATTTAGCCCTATTGAGGGATGTTAAATATCCTCTTAATATTATTGGCTTAGATTGTTACCCACCAGACTTTAAACAGCAACAAAAGTTTGATTACTATGCGATGGTAGAAATATTAAATGCCCAAGAACAAAGTGGTTTTGTAACAAAGAAATTACCCAAAGGTGAATACATCTTGTTCGAGATTCCAAATGAAAATATCCAAGATGAAATTAGAAAAGTTTATCGATACATTAAACGCAATAACATTAAAATCCATCCAGGATTTGATTATGAAGATTTTGTAACACCAAACAAGGATCTTGATAATGCAATTGTGTACTTTGCGTTATTACTAGAAGGAGAAGATCATAATGCTTAACGGGCTCTTAGAGCGCTGTGAAAAAAGATGCCGTAAAATCGACATAGAACTTATTAAATCATTCGAACAGAATAACGACGACGCTATCATAAAGGCATTGAAAGCCTATCAAAATGATGATGGTGGATTTGGGCACGGGTTAGAGCCTGATGTGCAATTACCCGACTCTAATGTTGTTGCGACAAATACCGCTGTCTCAATATTACTTAGTATGAAACAAAGTAATAAACGGGATGCTTTATTGAAGGAATGCATTAGTTACTATGAGTCTATATTTGATGAAGACAACCAAACGTTTCCCTTTGTCCCGAAAGAAGTAGATGATCATCCACATGCTGTTTGGTGGAACTATGATAATTTAGGTGACTTTCCTTTTGGAAATCCCAATTTAGAAATTATCGGATTCTTATATCAATTTAAAGACGCGTTACAGTCACTTGATATTGATGGCTTAATGGATAAAGCTATGAGATATATTAAAGAGGGTAATTTAAAGGGTGCATCAATGCATACTGTCCTGAGTGCTGTTCGGTTTTATGATCGTATTGACGATATGCCAAAAGTTAAAATCTACGCGATTATGAATGATGTTATTAATAGTAGCGTTGAGTGGGAGGAAACACAGTGGGATGAGTATTGTTTAGAACCCTATAAAATACGTGCGATAACCCCAGATTTTATGAAAAACTATATATCTGATGTTGTTAAAAATATTAACTATCGGACAAATAAATTAGAAAAAACATTACCTGAACCTTCATGGTCATGGCATCAATATGATGACGCTTTTGAAGAGATTAAAGATAACTGGATTGGACTTATTATCTATGACATTTTAAAAGCTAAAGAGCAATTATCATAAATTGCTCTTTTTTTAAAGTAAAAAATGACCTTAACACGTATTATGAAGTTGAGGTGAAAAAAATGAAAAAAATAGCTATGTTATGTATTGTATTATTTAGTGTGATTTCAATCGAACAGGTGCATGCAACGGTCTATTCAGATCGTTTACCTGGAGGTAAAAACTATTTGGATGTTGAGAACTATACAAATTTCCGTGATGAACTCAATCAGATCGATCCCATTTACGTCTTGCCTGACACGGATTATGTCATTTCAGTACCATCTGAAGAATATATGCCAAATATGGAAATATATATTAGTGGTGAAGTGGCTTATGTTAATGGATTAGCACGTGATTTAAGTAATTGTGTGCTAGAAACAGACAGGACTTATTGCACGTTTCATACCACATCAACAGAAACATTTATTACAGTGGATTTTGTAGCGTATTATATGGATTACCACTTTCAGACGTATGGATTAGATGATTTTCAACTTGAAGAAGGAACCTATCCTACAAGTTATGACGAGTATATCATTCCACCTGAAGATACTGAACCAGTTATATCAGGGGATAGTGCCTATATAACATCTTACTCAACAAACGAAAGTTTAAATACAATTGTCAGTACGCATTTTACAGCTTCGGATGATATTGATGGTGATTTGACCGATAGTATTGTTGTTGTCTATGATGAATATACCGGTAATGAACAAACTATAGGGTCTTATGCAGTGACTTTAGAGGTTTCAGATACAAGTAATAATACAACTCAGTATCACTTTTCTATCTTGGTAAAGGATACCATTGTGCCTGTTATCACAGGACCTAGTAATGTATCAATTAATGTCGATAATCCGCCAACAGTTGATCAGATATTACAGGACAATTTTACCTTCAGTGATGGGTATGATGGCATACTGACACCAACTGTCGTTACTGATAATTATACTGCTAATAAACTAATATTAGGCACTTACCAAGTTATATTTGAGATAATGGATTCATCACATAATGTCACATCACAAACGCTTAATTTATCCGTTGAAGATGTGACAGCCCCGATGCTTAATCAATCATCTAATATCACTGTGTTTATCTCTAACCCATTAACAAGTGAACAAATAATTAATGGTCTTACATGGAGCGATAATTATGATAATGAGAGCAGTTTAACTGTAACAGAAGGGACAAACACGTATACTGGTAATGAAATGATCCCGGGCACCTATTCAATCGATGTAGTAGCATCTGATCAGAGTGGTAATACAGTATCTGAAACATTACAAGTCACAGTACTAGATGATATAAATCCGACCTTTACAGGGCCAACTGAGTTAACAGTATCTTATACCAAGCAACTTTTACATAGTGATATTTTGTCCCAGTTGACCGTCACTGATACAGGTTCAACGATGACTATCAACGATGCATCAATTGTCAATGATACATACAGTGCTAACTTTAATACAGTAGGAACCTATATTATGACCCTTAAAGCGAGTGATATAAGTGGGAATGTTGCAACTCACGATATTGCTATAACCGTGATTGATGATATTCCCCCGGTAATATATGCTGATGAGTTCTTAGTTACTGTTACTACCGACACGATTTTTGATAAAAATGATATGCTACTTTTGATGATTCAAAATGATGAAATTACTGAGCAATCCTATGATATAGATGAGGTCATCAATGAGTATAAAGGAAATGAGACTGTACCAGGTTCCTATCGCTATATAGCTGTCTTAAAAGGTGAAGACGGTCAAAGTTACCAAAAAGAGATTATGATTAATGTAGTCAGTAATCAACCTTTAATAGATGCAGATTTAATTTGGCGAAATATCATTTTATATGGACTTTCTTCAACGCTTGTCATGATTACTTTATGGGTGACTAAAAAACAATAACTTTAAAAGCCGAAATATTTTTCGGCTTTTTTATTTGACATAAAATGATAGACACTCTATAATTAATTAGGGTAAACCTAATCATTATGAAAAGCGAGGTAATTATATGAAACAAGAAGACATACGTTTAGCACTTAACAAGTTTTTAAAATTATATTTTAATGCCTGTAATGAAGTTTATGATGAAATAAACTTTAATCAAATTACAGGGATTCGGTTCAAATATTTAAAAGAGATTTATAAGCGTAATCGTGTTACGATTACAGAACTTGCGGATCATTTTGATATTTCTAAGCCTACAGTAACTGAAGTAATAAAAATCTTTGAAGACAATAACATTGTAAAAAAAGAACGATCAGAAGAAGACAAACGTGTCATTCATATTTACCTCACTGAGTTAGGTGAATTACTTGCCTCAACGAATAGACTTGAGAGTGAGCGTGCTGTGACTAAACTACAGAGTGAATTAAGTAAAGAAGATATTTGTACGTTAACAACCATTTTTAACAAAATTACGGGGGAATAACTTATGATTTTTGGAAAAGCTATTAATAAATACTATAAAGAAAACGCGTTATGGTTCTTAACTGGAATACTAACGTTAATTGTTATTAATACACTACAACTTGAAATCCCTGGGTTAATTGGTAGTATCATTGATGGGATTAATCCTGAAGAAGGAAATAGACTTTGGGAGCTTTCTGATGTTTTGGATGTGCTTAAAACCATTGGGCTTTATGTCGCAATTATTATGCTCGGACGTTTCATATGGCGAATCACTTTATTCGGTGCCTCACGTCGTTTTGATTATGGTCTACGTAATGATATGTTTCGTCATGCTGAAAAACTTCAAAATGAGTTTTACTCTCGTCATAAAGTTGGTGGATTAATGGCATACTTCACCAACGACTTAGAAAGTGTTAGACGTGCAGTAGGTCCGGGTATGATCATGTTTGTTGATACAGTTTATTTAGGTGGATTAGCTATATATAAAATGTCAAATCTTAGTTGGAGATTGACTATTTTTAGCGCCGTTCCGATGCTGTTTATTGCTTTGGTTGGTGCTTATATTGGACGCTTAATGAAAGAAAAATGGAAAAAAGCGCAACATGCATTTGAAGATCTCAGTGACTTTACGAATGAGAGTTTAAGTGGTATTACTGTTATTAAAGCATTTGTAAAAGAGAAACTAGAAATAAAAGAATTTTTAAAGTTTAATCAAAAAGCCAAAGAGAAGAATATTGATTTTGTGATTACTCAAACACGCTTTCAAATCATGGTGCGAACTGTCGTCGGTTTAATTTTTGCGGTTATTTTGGGATATGGAGGATACTTGGTTTATATCACACGTACAGTCGGCGGTGTTGAAAACTTTACACCTGGTAATTTAACAGAATTTTATATGCTCTTTGGATCACTTATATGGCCAATGATGGCCTTGGCGAGGATTATAAATGTACGCAGTCGTGGTCATGCATCACTACAACGTATTGAAAGTATCTTAAACGAAGAAATCACAGTAAAAGATCACGATGATGTCATTGACATTGAACGACTTGAAGGAAGCATTGAGTTCAATAATTTAACCTTTACCTATCCGGATGCATCTAAACCCGTATTAAAGAATATTACCTTTAAAATTAATGCAGGTGAAACAGTTGGAATCTTAGGTCGAACTGGTAGCGGGAAAACAAGTATTGTTGATCTCTTATTAAGAATTTATAATATTGATCAGAATCAAATTTTACTCGATGGTTATGACATCATGGATTTACCTATTAAGAAAGTGAGAGATAATATCGGCTATGTTCCACAAGATGGATTCTTGTTCTCTGATTCTGTTAAAAACAATATCTCATTATCTTTTAAGCATAATGACGATTCATTTAAACAGGTTCGTGAAGCTGCGACGCTTAGTGATGTTCATAATAACATCATAGAGTTTAGTGATGGTTATGATACAGTAATAGGTGAACGTGGTGTGACTCTTAGTGGTGGACAGCGCCAACGTGTCGCAATAGCACGTGCATTAATGAAAAATTCACCTATCATGATTCTAGATGACAGTGTTTCTGCAGTAGATACCAAAACAGAAGAAACCATTTTAAACAACCTACGAAAAATACGTGGTGATAAAACAACACTTATAATCGCCCACCGTATTAGTACGGTTAAAGATGCAGATAAAATCATTATTGTCAATGAGGGTGAAGTTGTCGATGTTGGACCACATGATGCGTTGATTACACGTTGTGAGTTTTATGCAGATTTGGTTGAAAGACAGCGTTTAGAAGACGAAATGGGGGTTGAGTAATATGCCACGTAAACTATCAGGTAGCGCCGATGATAAACGGCTACATACAATGAAAGACACAGTTATTACAAAACGCTTACTAGGCTATGCGAAACCTTATACAAAGTACTTTATCTTAGCATTTGTATATATGATCATTACAGTATTATTCACCGTCTTGCAACCGTATTATATTGGGTTGATCATCAATGTTATTATCTACGAATTTGATGCGGTACTACTAACCAATAATCTTGCATTATTTGTCTTAGTGGTATTACTTGCGAATGCCTTTAACTATTTACAAACCATTACACTTCAAAAAACTGGACAAAGTGTTATCTATGATATTCGAGAAGAAATATTTACACACTTACAATATCATGATATTGATTACCTAAATAGCCGACCGACTGGTTCATTAGTGACACGGGTGACCAATGACACGAATACATTAAATGAAATGTATACATCAGTGATTATAAATGTGTTCAAAAACTTGCTAATGGTAGCTGGAATATTAATCGCAATGTTTGTTTTAAACAGTACATTAACACTATATGTATTATCGGTTATCCCATTTATTATTATCTTTTCATTCTTATTTCGCATATTATCGCGTAAAGCTTATCGTCAAGTTAGACGAAATTTATCAAATATCAATGCCTTTTTAGCAGAACATTTATCTGGTATGAAAATTATTCAAATCTTCAATAAAGAAGATGTTAAATTTGATCAATTCAACAAGCGTAATGAAAAATTAAAACGTGCATATTATAAGCAAATCACCATATTTGGGATCTATCGCCCTACCATGTATTTCCTTTACATGTTGGCTACTGCAATTGTGTTTTACTTTGGAAGTCAAACAGTTCTTGAAGGCGCGATTAAAATTGGTGTGCTCTTTGCCTTTTATCAATACATTGGACGTTTCTTTGAACCAATCCAACAACTAGCAGAACAATTTAATATCTTGCAAAGTGCTTATGCATCAAGTGAACGCATTTTTGGTATTCTAGACACAAAATCTGAGGTAAATGATGCTGATGATGCTATTGAGTTAGAGAACATGAAGGGTGAAATCGAGTTTAAAAACGTGTGGTTCGCCTATAATGAAAATGAATGGATCTTAAAAGATGTTTCATTTAAAGTTCGACCTAAAGAATCTGTTGCTTTTGTTGGAGCGACTGGTGCGGGAAAAACTACAATATTAGGATTAATCACGCGTAATTATGATATTCAAAAAGGTCAAATATTGATTGACGGTATAGACATTAAAAAAATCACAAAAGGTTCTCTTAGAAAACATATCGGACAAATGCTACAAGAGGTCTTTATGTTTAGTGGTACGATACGATCAAATATTACCTTGCGTGATGATTCTATCACTGAAGAACAAATGATTCAGGCATGTGAATATGTTAATGCAAACTACTTCATTAATAAACTCGATCATAAATATGATGAACCCGTCAGAGAACGTGGTAATAACTTCAGTTTAGGCGAACGCCAATTGTTGTCATTCGCTCGAACCATTGTACATGAACCCAAAGTTATGATTTTAGATGAAGCAACAAGTAATATTGATACTGAAACAGAGCAACTTATTCAAGAATCACTTAAAAAAATGATGAATATTGGTACGATGTTAATCGTTGCTCATAGACTATCAACCATTCAACATGTTGACAATATCATTGTTTTAAGTAAGGGTGAAATATTAGAACAAGGAAATCACCAAGAACTTTTAAAAGAACGCGGACATTACTATAATTTGTATCGTCTGCAATATCAAGATCAAAAAGAAGACAACACAAATTAATCGTGTTGTCTTTTCCCTAAAGCATTTAAAGGAGTTAATTTTATGCCAGAATTACCAGAAATATACCATTTAAAAGACCAGTTAGAAGAGGTGTTAATCGATAAAATAATTAAAAACATTGTGATAAAACAACCCAAATCATTTAATTTATCACATAAGGATTTCAGTAATCATAGTGTCAACACCCAAATTGAAGCAATTACGGCAAAAGGGAAGTGGCTTTTTATACGACTCTCTAATAATCACACAATTGCGATTAATCTGGGTATGGGTGGTGAACTTACTTATTTAGATCACGTTTTAGAGAAAAAACATCAAGGCGAAATCCATTTCACAGATAATTCAATCCTAAACATTCGATTTTGGTGGTTTGGCCATGTCCATCTGATTAAAGAAAATGAGAAACATAAGCCAACGGATAGTCTAGCGATTGATTATTTTGATAAAACGTTCACAAAATCTTATTTTAAAGAGACGCTAAAAGGAAGACGCGGTATGTTAAAAAACATATTGTTAAATCAAAAGGTAATGTCAGGGATTGGAAATTATTATATCCATGATATTTTATATGTCGCCAAGATTCATCCAAAGCGTAAAATACCTACTCTAAAAGAAACTGAACTCGCGCGGTTGTATGAAGCAATTAATACTGAATTGTATACTGCTTACACACTTGGCGGTTCTTACTATGAACAAGATATTTATCAAAATAAAGGTCAATTTAAAGCAGATAAAGTTGCTTATAAAGAGGATAAAAAATGTCCATTAGGTCATGTCGTTAAAAAAATAAAAACAGGACAAACCACATCATATATTTGTCCTGTGTGTCAGAAGTAAGCATCATTATTGAGAAAAACATCAAACCATTTTATAATAAAATAGAAGAGAGGATGATAATTTTGAAAAAGGTTACATTAAATAACGGCATAAAAATGCCTATTTTAGGATTAGGTACTTGGAAAAGTGAACCAGAAGACGCCTATAATGCTGTATTAACTGCTTTGAAAACAGGGTATCGTCATATTGATACCGCTGCCATTTATGGCAATGAAGAAGCAGTAGGACGAGCGATTAAAGACTCGAGCGTCCCGCGCGAAGAAATCTTTATAACAACAAAATTATGGAACACAGATCAAGGGTATGAATCAGCGCATAAAGCGATTGATACCTCACTAGAAAAATTAGGCTTAGGCTATGTTGATCTATATCTTATCCATTGGTTTAAAGGATATGATAAAATGAAAGAAACGTATCGAGCAATGCAAGAAATGGTTGAACAAGGAAAAGTGAAGGCAATCGGTGTCAGTAACTTTAATGTTCACCACATTATGCATCTACTTGATTTCGCTGACATGAAACCAGCAGTAAACCAAGTAGAAACCCATATTTCCTTACAAAATCACTTTTTACAGGATTATTGTGAAAACAATGATATACGCTTAGAAGCGTATGCACCATTAATGAGTTTTGAAATTGAAACCATGCTCAGTAATGAGACAATGCAAGAAATCGCTGCTAAATATGATAAATCCGTTCCTCAAATTGCCATCAGATGGTTAATTCAACGTGGTATTATCGCCATACCAAAGAGTGTAACACCATCACATATAAAATCAAATTTTAATGTGTTTGATTTCCAATTATCTGATAAAGACATTAAAGATATAAATGGGTTGAATCGCGGTAAAAAATTCTTTACCGAGTTCGACAATGTGCCATATTAATGGTTAGATTTGGCGTAGTTGGGGCTGGCGATATTGCCCATGTTTTTGCACAAGATATCAAACATGTTAAAGACGCAAAACTTGTTGCGATTGCATCGCGTTCATTAAAAAGAGCTAAAGAATTTCAAGCTGAGTATGACATACCACTCGCTTTTGAAGGGTATGAGGAAATGGCGAAATCAGATGAGATAGATGCCGTATATATAGCAACACCACACAATTTTCATCGTGAACAGAGTTTGTTGTTTATGACGCATAAGAAACATGTCTTATGTGAAAAACCAATAACTGTCAATGAACAACAATTGACGGATTTAATGATGGTTGCTAAACAACAAAAAGTGGCATTAATGGAAGCTATGTGGACACGCTTTTTACCAAGTACAAAAGCCATCATTGCTTACGTTAATAACAATAATGTTGGTAATCTTTTAGAAGCTTCATTACCATTTGGGTATGCATTAATTGATGATTATGATCCAAAAAGACGACTTCTTAATCCTGATTTGGCAGGAGGAAGTATTCTTGATATTGGAGTATATCCAGTTCATTACATTAACAATTTTGTAAATATAAACCAATTTGAATGGAACGCAGAGGCAGAAATGACAGAAACGGGTGTAGATGCAACGTGTATTATGACCACAAACGATGACAAGAATGTACCTAAAATTACACTCAAATCAAGTATCAAAGATGAATTATCACAACACGGTAAACTTGTATTTGAACACGCAACAATCAACATCCCAGACTTTTCAAGAAGTTCTTCATACATCATTAATGGTGAAACGTTTGAGACACCGTTTAAAGGGAATGGATTTGTTCATGAAATAGAGTCTTTTATTGAAACGATAAATAATAAAAAAATAGAAAATGATTTGTTACCATTTTCTAAATCATTAGAAACCACAAGATTTATGGATAAAATCCGACAAAAAATAAACTTGCGTTATCCATTTGAATAACTAAAATGTAAAATAAAAATGCTTAATGTCAAATCATGACATTAAGCATTTTTTAAATTATTTTAGTATCCGATACTAGATAATAAATCACGAAGTATCTTAGCTGAATTTTTCAATTTCACTTTTTCATCTTCGTTAAGAGTTAATTTCACTATATGATGAACACCATCACGATTCAATACCGCGGGTAGCCCAATATAAACATCGTCTTCACAATCGTATACACCGTCATTTAGTACACTAATCGGAATAATACGATTTTCGTTATTAAAGATTGCTCGTGTAATTCTTACAAGTGCCATGCCAACTCCGTAAAATGTTGCTTTTTTACGTTTTATAATCTCATAAGCCGCATCACGAACATTTTTATATATGTGATCTAAGTTTTCAAAGGTTATTTCATCCATTGTCTTAATCACATCGCCTATTGGTTTAGCGCCAACAAAAGCATTTGACCAACATACGAATTCACTATCACCGTGCTCACCTAAGATGTAAGCGTGTACGTTTCTTGAATCAATATGGATATATTTTGATATTTCATAGCGTAAACGTGCCGTATCTAAAGAAGTTCCACTACCAATGATTTTAGATTTAGGTAAATTAGATTCTTTCCATGCGACATAAGCTAAGATATCGACAGGGTTAGATGCGACTAACAAGATTCCATCAAATCCAGAATCCATAATGTTACCGACAACATCTTTAATAATTTTAGCGTTACGTTCTAGTAATTGAATTCGGGTTTCGCCATCTTTTTGATTGACACCAGCAGTGATAACAACCAATCCAGCATCTTTACAATCACTGTAATCTCCAGCTTTTATCGTCATTTTACGTGGTCCAAAGGCTAATCCATGATTCAAGTCCATAGCTTCTCCTTCAGCCTTATCACGATCAATATCAATTAACACAACTTCTTCAACGGCACCTTGATTTACTAGAGCATATGCATAAGACATACCGACAAATCCAGTACCAACAATTACTACTTTACTCCGTTCCATTTTCTCACCTCACCTATATTATATAAAATTATTGCATATAATAAAAATGATATAGACAGAAAACGTTTGTATTCGTGATTTCTAAATAAGAAAATGTTTTCATAGATTAAAGTTTGCAAAAAGCCTAATAAAAGGCTATAATATGATTATATAAGAATATGAAAGGTGAGATGAAATGGGATTTTTTGATTTTTTAAAGTTTTGGAAAAAGAAACAAGATAATGAAGTTGTAAAAAATGATTCAGACAGTGATGATAAAGAGAGTAAACCTATTGTTGATCCTGTCGTACCACCGCAAGCAGAGCCTTCACCAGAAGTAGCACCTGTGGTACCCCCAAGACCTAAACCAATAGTTGATGAGAACCCAGAGCGAAAAGACGTTCATGAACCTAAAGAAGAAACTGAATCTAGACCTAAACCTAAGGCAGATCCAGTTACTGAAGAAGACGATGACGAGCCTGTTTATGAAGTAAGAACACATGATGATGGTGGATGGCAAGTTATTAAAAAAGGTGCAGAACGTGCAACTAGACGTTTAGAGACGCAAGCAAAAGCCATTGAATACTGTGAAGAACATGATTTTAGTTATGAAGTCTATAAAATGGATGGCACATTAAAATAACCGTAAGGTTATTTTTTTATTTGACTTATGACAACGCGTCATATATAATTATGACATACTGTCATTATAGGAGGATATTATGCCAAACGAAACGTTTTATAATTTAAGTGAAGAAAAAAGACAACGTATTATTAATTCTGCGATTCATGAGTTTAAACTTCATCCATTGCATAAATGTAGAATCAGCAATATTATCAAACAAGCGGATATACCAAGAGGGTCATTCTATCAATACTTTGATAGCTTAGAGGATCTTTACTTTTATGTTATCGATCTATCATTTACAAATTTATTTGATGAAGGACGACGAATTGCCAAGGAAACAGACGATTTGTTCGAATTTATTGAACGCACGTTCAAAGTAGATTATGATGGTTATTTCAAAACAAAAGACCATTTATTTTTAATGCATTTATTACAAAATGCACAATCTAATGAGGCGTATTTTGATAAGCGTAAAGTTGAACATCGTGAATATGTCATTGAAATTTTGAATCATTTAGATTTATCCAAGTATAAAGATATGTCATTTGAAGAGTTTATTAAGTTTTATGAGTTATTACAAAGTATTAAACGCCATACCATTCATCAAGCGAAACATAAAGAACTTGATTTTAGTCAAGCCTTAGAAGCATTAAGGTGGAAGCTTGACATCATTAAACATGGCGTACTGAAGTGATCTTATGAAAAGTTTACTAAGATTATTCAAATATCCTTTGCAATATAAACTCAATGTATTTATTGGGCTATTTGCAATGTTGATTCAAACAACTGTTGGATTTGTTGTGCCCTTATTAATGATTGATATCATTGATGTTGCTATCCCTTCAAATGATATGGCTCTTTTAACCCGTACTGGATTATTGATGATTGGCGTTGCTTTTATTGGGCTTTTAATGGGGTATATCAATACATACAATTCACAAAAAGTGGCGGTATTTGCGACAGCTGATTTACGTGAAACACTATTTGCTAAAATTCAACGATTAAGTTTCAGAAACATTGATGATTTAAAAACAAGTCGTTTAATTACGACTTCAACCAATGATGTTGTGAGAATGCAACAATTCTTTCAAATGCTTTTACGTATTATTGTTAGAGCACCTTTAATGGTTGGAATCGGGTTATTTATGGCACTAACAACTAGTGTACGATTATCAAATGTGTTTCTTGTTTCAATTCCATTATTGATTATATCAATTATTGTTATAATGTTACTTGCGTTTCCTTTATTTAGCAAAGTGCAAAAAACAGTTGATGATCTTAATAAGGTTTCTTTGGAAACAACGAAGTCACCACGTGTAATTAAGTCGTTTGTGACCATGGACTTTGAAAATGATCGTTTTACCAAAGTAAATACTGCTTATAGAGATATTAATACAGCAGCCGAGCGCATCTTAGCTGCTGCTGAACCGATTATGATTTTTATATTTACATCCACGTTAGCAGGTATATTATTTTTAGGTGCCTATTATTTTAATCAAGGATACCTAATAAATATAATTGAAGGTGAGTCATTACCTGCAGTTGGAATCATGGTGGCATTTAATAATTACAGTATGCAAATTTTATTTGGTCTACTCATGTTCGCAATGATGATGATTTTTATTTCACGCGCCATTGTAAGTGCTAATCGTATTACCGAAGTGTTAGACACTGAGATTGACTTGAAAGATCAACCAAAAAGTCTTTCAAATCATGCACTAAAAGGAAAGATTACTTTTGAAAATGTTACATTTGGATATGGACACAATGGTAATCACGTCTTAGATAATATTTCATTTACCATTAACCCTGGTGAAACAGTTGGCATTATTGGTTCAACTGGTAGTGGTAAATCTAGTTTAATCCAACTGATTCCTAGACTCTATGATGTGACTTCAGGCACAGTGTATATCGACGATATAGATGTTAAAGACATTAAACTCGATACCTTGAGATCACAAATTAGTGTGGTGACACAAAAAGCTACAGTCTTTAGTGGGAGTGTTGCGACGAACATGTTACAAGGAAAAAAAGAGGCTTCTTTTGATGACTTAGAAAATGCATCAAAACAAGCAAATGCTTATGAATTCATTTCTGAATACAATGACTACTTTAATCATCGTGTAGAACAAGAAGGCGCGAATTTAAGTGGCGGTCAAAAACAACGGTTAAGTTTGGCTAGAGCGTTTATAAAGAAACCTCAGATTCTTATTTTAGATGATTCAACGAGCGCAGTTGATGCGAAAAGTGAAGCTGAGATACTTCATGCAATTGATAGGTTAAGTGATAATATGACTACGTTAGTTATTGCTCAAAAAATCTCAACCATAAAAGATATGGATAAAATATTAGTTCTTGATAACAAAGGTCACATAGATGGGTATGATACACATGAACAATTACTAAAAACATCAACAGTATATCAAGAAATTGCATTATCCCAGATTGGTGGTGATAATAATGTCAAATGAATCTAACCAGCAACATGATCCATATAAAGATGTTAATCATAAAAAAACAATCCTGACACACTCACAAGTAAAAGAACGAAATGAAGCAATGAAAGATTATTCTAAACATCTAAATAAACGCGTTGGTGGGAGGCGTTTTGGTGTTTATCTTGGATCACATGCGCAAGATAGAATCGGAACAATAAAACGGATATGGCATTATTTAGGAAACTATCGGATTGGACTAATTATTGTTGCAATTGCGATTATGATAACGAGTATACTTGCTATTTTTGTACCATGGCTATTTGCTTATGCAATTGATAACTACATTCTTACAAAAGATTTTATAGGGGCTTACCGAATCGGAGCTTACATTGTCATAGTTGGACTATTAAATGTTATCGTAAGATATTTTGGACGGTATCTGCTAACTGTTATCTCACAACAAACGGTTGCTAAAATACGGCAAGATGCGTTCGATAACTTACAAAATTTACCTGTCTCATATTATGATACAAATCAACCAGGGACAATCGTATCGCGTATCACTAATGATGTTGATTTGATTAGTAATTCATTATCACAAGTTGTGAGTCAGTTAATCGCATCATTTATTACACTTGTAGGCTCACTCATAATGATGTTTGTCGTCAACTGGGCATTAGCACTTGTTGCTATTTTATTTATCCCCGTGATGGTTATTTTTACTATGAAAATTGGTAAACGGACCAAAAAAGAATTTACCGCTCAACAAAAACATTTAGGAAACTTAAACAGTATTGTTGAAGAAAGCATTACTGGTCTTGATAATATTAAACTTTACTCACTTGAAGATACGGTTATGGATGAGTTTACCGAGACAAACAGTAAATTACGTTTAGCAAGTTTTAAAGCACAGCTCATGGCTGGTTTAATTATGCCTACCATTAATTTTATGAATAATTTAATTTATGTCATGATTGTTTTCGTCGGTGGTCTGATTAAATTATCTGGACGGATAGCGATTACCATTGGAGATATCTCGGCAGTTACACAATACGCGAGACAATTTGTACAACCAATTTCTAACTTAGCACAACTTTTCGGTACCCTTCAACAAGGTATTGCAGGAGCAGAACGGGTATTTGAACTAATCGATGAAGATGATGAGTATGTCAATGATGGTGAATTAGATGTAGAGCATCTTAAAGGCCATATTATCTTTGATAACGTAACATTTGGTTATGATGAAACACCTGTCTTAAAAAATGTATCTTTTAACGCATTAGAAGGAGAAGTCACAGCAATTGTTGGCCCTACCGGAAGTGGCAAGACAACGATTATCAATTTATTCAATCGTTTCTATGATATTGATGGAGGCACAATAACAATTGATGAAAAGTCAATCGATATTTTACAAAAAGATGCTTTTAGAAAACGAATTGGGGTCGTATTGCAAGATACTAGTTTATTTAGTGGAAGTGTGTATGACAATATCGTCTATGGCAACCACAAAGCGTCTAAAGATGAAGTGATAGAAGCAAGTAAATTAGCGAATGCACATGACTTTATCATGAAACTACCAAAAGGCTATGATACGCTTGTACGCGAAGGTGGTAAGAACTTCAGTCAGGGTGAACGTCAGTTAATCTCTATTGCACGTACTATTCTGAGTGATCCTGATATTTTAATTCTTGATGAGGCAACTAGTAATGTAGATACGCGCACAGAGTTTAAGATTCAAGAAAGTATGCGAAACTTAATGGCTAATCGTACCAGTTTTGTTATTGCGCATAGATTACAAACGATTCGTGATGCAGATCAAATTCTGGTGCTGAAGGATGGACAATTAATTGAGTCTGGAGATCATCACGCGTTACTTAGTCAAAAAGGATTCTATTATGACTTGTACACCACCCAGTTTAAAGATTTGGTTACTGAATAGATTTTTTTGTTTCTTGTTTCTCATTGCACAACCCTAGGGGTAGTGGTATAATATATAAGAAAAGATTGGGGAGTTTTTAATGAGAAGATTCGGAGATCGAAGTGATGGAAAAAAATTACGTAACGTAAATCCTTTTTTCCGTGTTATACCACACTTAATGCCAGAACGCAATGATGCACAAGTCTTTTTTGAATCTCAAATTGATTTAGAAAAGACGCATGAAATTATTCGAGAATTACGCAAAGATGGATTAAAAGTTGGTTTTTTGCACGTTGTCATTGCAGCGGTTGTTAGGACACTCTCACAACGACCTAAACTTAATCGGTTTGTTCGTGGTAAAAAAACATACGCGCGCAATGAAATTTCAATTTCGTTTGCCTTAAAAAGAAGTCTTGAAGATGATGGAGAAGAAACAACCGTTAAAGTCGTATTTGATCCAAAAGATACATTATTTGATGTCGTTAAAAAAGTAAATGAGATAGTTGAAGAGAATAAAGATGCTGCTGCGAATAATAATACAGATAAGGCGGCAAAGTTTTTTAATTTGTTACCGAATTTTCTATTGAGTTTTACGATTGGTTTTATTAAGTTTTTGGATAATCGTGGGAAATTACCAAAGTTTCTTATCAACCTAAGTCCTTTTCATTCCAGTGTATTTGTGACAGATTTAGGCTCACTAAAAATTGATCCAATATATCATCATATATATAATTTTGGTACAAACTCAATCTTTATCGCCTTTGGTATTAAACGAAAAGAACATGTTGTTAATAATGACATGGAAATCGAAAAGCGTAAGAAGATGAATTTGAAAATTGTTGCTGATGAACGTATTGTCGATGGATTCTATTTTGCGAAAAGCTTAAGACTTTCTGAAAAATACATGGAAAATCCTCGTTTGCTTTTAGATGAGCCAAAAGAAGTTTTTGAAGATGATGAAATTTAATCTAAATAAAACCTTTACATTCTAAATAAGATATGCTAACATTATATCGGCTAAAAAAAACAAACGAAAGAGGTGATGAAAATGGTAAACAAAATGCGTATTACAACAGGAACTTACAATGCAAAAATTATGTTTTTTGTTATGCAAAAATTCATCACTGAATCAAAGAGAGTCGATCCCTCTATATCTTAGTTATCACCTTAGATACAACGAGATATAACTTACTATGGATACGTATACTGTCTTTCATCAAGTGATGGAAGGCAGTTTTTTTATGCACAAAAAGAGGTGATTACAATGAATATACTTTCGATTTCAAAATTGAAAAAAGAATTTAACGGTGATACATTATTTAGTAATATCTCATTCGATATAAATACAAAAAATAAAATAGCTTTAATTGGTAAAAATGGAACCGGTAAATCGACGTTGTTAAAAATGATCATTGGTGACGAACTCATTGATGACGGTGCAATCCATATAAATAAACAGGCCAATATAGGATACTTATCGCAGTCTGTTTTACATCAACCGAACCAAACCTTAGAAGAAGAAATGCTCGATGTATTTAAATCACTTATCAATCTCAAAGAGCGATTAGATGAGTGTGCACACGCGCTTGCAAATGATCCCCATAATGACACCTTACTTGATCAGTATGCTAAATTAGAAGAGCAATATCAGTTTAGAGGCGGGTATGACTATCATTATAAAATAGATTATGTTTTGACGCAGTTCGGCTTTGATAAGGAGTTGTATAATCGTGAGATTAAAACATTTAGTGGTGGTGAGAAAACACGTATTGCCTTTGCTAAATTGTTACTTGAAAATCCTGACCTCTTAATTCTTGATGAACCGACCAATCATTTAGATATTGAAATAATTAGCTGGTTAGAGGATTATCTAAATCGATTTGATGGTGCTTTATTAATTGTGACACATGATAAATACTTTATTGATAATGTGTGTGATCAAATCATCGAAATTGATCATCATACATCGCATATTTATTATGGTAATTATGAACAATATGAAGAAGAAAAACTCAAACGCTATGAATTACAATTAAAACGATATGAACAACAACAAAAAGAAATTGCACACTTGCAAAGTTTTATTGACCGATTTAGATATAATGCAAAACGTGCTTCCCTAGCAAAAGATCGTGCAAAGAAATTGAAACGCATCGATCGGATTGACTCACCTAAGCAGAGTAAGGCCAAAGTGTCGATGGAGTTATCCGGTAGACGGGCCACAACGGATATTGTTTTAGAGGCAGAAAATCTCTCTATCGGATATAAAGATAACATATTATTAGATAATATTTCATTCGCCATGAGAGGGTTTGAAAAATTGGGTATTGTTGGACCTAATGGTACAGGTAAAACAACATTAATCAATGTGATTAGAAACCGTCTTAAGCCTTTATCTGGTCGTATTAAATTCCTAAGAAGATACCGGATTGGATACTTTGACCAGAATCAAAGTACACTGCATCATTCAAAAACTATATTTGAAGAGATTCATGATCTCCATCCGTTATTTACAAACTATGATGTGAGAACATACGCAGCAAGATTTTTGTTCTTTAATGATGACTTAGACAAACCAATTAGTGTCTTAAGTGGTGGTGAAAAAGTAAGGCTTCAATTACTTTTATTAATGCTAGAAAAGCCAGATTTATTGATTCTTGATGAACCAACAAATCATTTAGACATCGATACAAAAGACATTATTGAAGATGTCATTGAGCAGTTTGAGGGACCTGTATTATTTGTGTCACATGATCGGTATTTTATCAACCGTATCGCAACACGGATACTATATTTAGCTGGGGATAATTATTATGTCCACGATGGCGATTTCAATTCTTTCTATAATCAATATCGTGAACAGTCAAAAAAACAAAAAAATACTACTAAGACATCTAAAAAGACGAATAAACAAGACAAAGAAGCACTATTAAAAGACTATGAACAACAGATTCACTCTCTTGAAAAAAAGTTAAATATGTTACAAGAAGCATCATTTGATGAAGAAAACTATTTGGACGCTGAAAAGGGATTAAAAATACAAGCAAAAATGACTAACATTCAAAAGGAGATTAGACAACTAGAACAATCTTATTTTGACATCTTAGAGCAGACAGAAGAAGAGGTGTAAACTATGAAACGACTTAAACAAGTATTAAAATGGATTTATGGCTATAAAAAAATATATGCCTTCACGGTAATTCTATTGATTGCTTTGCAATACTTTAGAACGCTGACCCCATTATTTTTAACACACATTATTGATACAACTTTTGGTGATGAGCCAAGTGCCTTGCCAGATTTTATCACGACACTATTTCGTGGCGATACAATAGAAGAAAAATTATTATATATAGCCCTAGTCTATGTATTCTATACATTGTTCCGTGTCACATTAATTTTTATTAGACGCTTTATCAATGCGAAATTCACTGAGAATGTAGCATATAATATGCGTAATACATTGTATACCCATATCCAAGATTTATCCTTTACGTATCACTCACATGCTGAGACGGGTGATTTAATTCAACGCTGTACCACAGACGTAGAAACATTTCGCGTCTTTATTGGTGCACAAATGATTGAGATTTTTAGGCTATTCTTTTTAGTCACATTAACCATTTATCAAATGTCTCGCGTGAACGTGACGATGACATTATTCTCAGTCATTATCACACCAATCATTTTTATTACTGCATTAATTTATTTCTCATTTGTTAAGAAGATATTCCGTAAAGTAGAAGATGCAGAAGCACAGATGACAACAACACTACAAGAAAGTGTAACGGGGATTCGTGTTGTAAAAGCATTTGCCAATGAACAGTTTGAAATTAATCAATTTGATAAAAAAAGTAAAACTTACTTAAAAGAAGACTTGCATCTATTAAAACTAATGGCCTTTTTCTGGAGTGGGACTGACTTTGTCATTTTCATTCAGTATGCAATTACACTTTCAGTAGGCATCTATTTAGTCAGTATTGATAGTCTAACAATTGGTGGTTATGTTGCTTTCTTAACCTTTATAGGAATGATTGTTTGGCCAATGCGTCAATTAGGACGCATTGTTGGTGATTTTGGTAAAACAACCGTTGCGCTCGATCGGATTGATGAAATTATGGATAACCCATCAGAGCATCACGGAGACTCAGACAATACAGCGCCTATTAATGGACATATTCAATTTAAAAATGTTAAATTCCAATTTGATGATGACAATAAACCACTATTAAAAGGGATTTCTTTCGATGCAAAACGTGGTGAAAGTATCGCCATTATTGGTAGAACCGGTAGTGGTAAATCAACCCTAATTAACTTACTAGTAAGACTATTAGAAGTTACTGATGGAGAGATATTAGTCGACGGGGTACCCATCAACCAAATCAATAAAAAACATCTTCGTAAAAACATTGGAATCATTATGCAAGAACCATTTTTATACAGTCGTTCTGTATACGATAACATTGGGATTATGGATCAAAAAGCACCAAAAGAAAAAGTGTATAAAGCAGCTAGTATTGCCGCATTACATGATGATATAGAAGACTTTGAAAAAGGATATAAAACAGTCGTTGGTGAGCGAGGTGTTACTTTAAGTGGTGGTCAGAAACAACGCGTAGCGATTGCTCGGATGTTGCTAGATGATAAACCAGTACTCATCTTTGATGATAGTTTAAGTGCTGTGGATACTGAAACAGATATTCAAATAAGACGTGCATTAAATAAATACTGGAAAGATACGACAGTCTTCATCATTACACATCGTATAACGAGTGCGATGGAAGCTGACAAAATTATTGTCTTGGAAGACGGACATATTACAGAAATGGGTAACCACAGTGAGTTACTAGAAAATGATGGATTATATGCTCACTTATGGGAAATCCAAACAAGTATCGAGGGAGAATTTCAATCTCTCGAGAAAGGAGACAACTAATGAACTATATTGATGAAGAAGAATTTACCGAATCCAAGTTTGATATAAACGTTTGGATTAAAATATTTAAAATGATGGCACCTTTTAAAAAACATCTCATTTTAGGAGTCCTTAGTGCCATTGTATTAGCAGCTACAGATGCAATCTATCCACAGATTAACCGATTTGCGATTGATAATATTGCAGCGACAAAAGACTTAACCTTACTCCCATATTTTATTGGTGCGTATGTTATATTAATGTTTGTGATTGCGACTATGGTATATTCATTTATCATTAATGCAGGTCAAGTTCAACAAAAATTGTCCTACACACTACGGAAAAAAGCCTTTGAAAAGCTGCATCAATTACCATTCTCATATTATGATAAAACACCAGTAGGATGGATTATGGCCCGTATGACAAGTGACTCACGGAAACTAAGTGATATCTTATCATGGGGAATGATTGATTTATCATGGGGATTATTAATGATGGTATTAATTACCGTTTTTATGTTCTTTACAAACTGGCAATTAGCCTTAATTGTTATGATATCAATTCCATTCTTAATTGTTGTGAGTGTTTATTTTCGGAAAAAGATTCTCTATTCTTACCGAAAAATCAGAAAAGAAAACTCGAAAATTACAGGAGCCTTTAATGAAGGTATTACCGGAGCCAAGACAACGAAAACACTTGTCTTAGAAGAACAAAATTATAATGATTTTGATCGTTTAACAAGTTCTATGCGCCAACACTCCATTAGAGCTGCTATTTTCGCGGGATTATACTTCCCTACAATTTTATTTATTGCTTCTATTACAACCGGTTTTATTATGTATTATGGCGGTATTCAAGTATCGGATCACTTTATTGAAATAGGAGTATTCTATGTCTTTGTGGCATATATTGGGATGTTCTTTGAACCCGTCATGCAGCTGGCTAATATCTTAGCCCGTTTCCAACAAGCACAAGCATCAGCCGAACGCTTGCTCTCGCTAATTGAAGAAGAACCCCAAATTTGGGACCGCGATGATGTCATCGAAACGTATGGTGATGCGATTAATTTTAAAAAAGAAAACTGGGAGCCACTCATTGGTGACATTAAGTTTGATCATGTCACATTCAAATATAAGGAGGGCGAAAAAGTTTTAGATGACTTTAATCTCCATGTCAAAGCAGGTGAATCAATTGCATTAGTTGGGCATACAGGCGCAGGTAAATCAACCATTGTTAACTTAGTATGTCGCTTCTATGAACCAACTGAAGGACAAATTCTAATCGATGATAAAGACTATAAAGACCGCTCAATTGGGTGGTTACATGACAACTTGGGATATGTTTTACAGTCACCGCATTTATTTAGCGGAACGATTTATGATAACATTAAGTATGGTAACCATGATGCAACGAAAGAAGAAATCATTAAGGCATCAAAACTGGTTGAAGCACATGACTTTATCATTACCTTTGAAGAGGGATACGACACAAAAGTTGGTGAAGGGGGTGCCAGACTAAGCGTTGGTCAAAAACAACTTATTAGTTTTGCACGGGCATTAATTGCTGATCCAAGAATCTTAATTCTTGATGAAGCCACTTCAAGCGTTGACACTAAAACAGAAAAAAGTATTCAACATGCGATTGACACATTACTAGAAGGACGAACAAGTTTCATTGTTGCGCACAGATTGTCAACCATTACGAAAGCTGATCGAATTCTCGTTTTAGATAAAGGAAAGATTATTGAATCAGGAACTCATCAAGAGTTAATTTCTTTAAAAGGTAATTATTACAACTTATATACCAATCAATTTATTAATGAATCAAGCCAAAAGGATGCATAATGCATCCTTTTTTTTACCCTTAAATAAAAAAATTCTAAATCACAATAATTTAATTAATATCCATAATCGCATAACAAAAGCGTATACAAACCATTGTTAGCAAAAGCAACTATTTTGTATGCAAAATAACCCTTGTATGCGCTTAATGCTTTGTTATAATATATATGGTGATTTAATGTATAGTATACAAACATTTAATCAAAGACTGAATGAAAGTTTACAAACGAACCATAAGACGTTACGTGATTTTCGTCATAAGATTGATCAATTATTTAAAGATACATTGAAAGAAATGGAGAACACTAAAGATATATGTATTATCGGGGCAGGGAAAATGCGAGAGTTTTCTCTATCCTTTTTGCTGCGTTTTTGTCAACACATGACACTATATGATATTGATATAGAGACAGTAAAACAATCTGTTGAAGCGCTTCAATTATCTGATGAAGCAATGAATAAAATTGTGTATCATCAGGTTGATGTGACTGGCTTTGAACAGATTAACTTCTTCAAAAATTTAATTGCACTCTTTCAAAAACCACTTAATTACAAAAAACTTGATCAATTTTTAACTACTCATTTTAAACAATTGGAGTCGTATACTTTTTTCGACGATAAATATTATGACGTTATCTATGTGAGTCCGATATATACGCAACTAGTATATTATCAACTTTTAACTGTTTGTGCTCATATCAGACAACGAA
Source organism: Candidatus Izemoplasma sp. (assembly GCA_036172455.1). Lineage (NCBI taxonomy): Bacteria > Bacillati > Mycoplasmatota > Mollicutes > Candidatus Izemoplasmatales > Candidatus Izemoplasmataceae > Candidatus Izemoplasma > Candidatus Izemoplasma sp. The sequence continues at coordinate 197,565 of JAXKVY010000001.1, read as the reverse complement.
CTACTGAAGAACATTATATTAAATATGTTGAAGGTCAAGTGCTTGATTATATGCCAACGTTACTTAATCGCTTTAATCAAAGTCTTTACAGACATCTTAAAAAAGAGGGTCAGTTGATTGTCATGAGTGATATCTTCGAGTTAGAAGAAGGTAGTCAGTTTGAGCGCGAAATTAAGGAATCGATGAAAAATAATACCATGAATGATCACTATCGTAGATACCGGGATACTTACGGGATGGGCTTGGGAGATTTTGGATTATACAATTTAGAAGAATATTTAAAAAAAGGTTTTGAACAGTGGTTAATTTGGCCATTTTCAGATAATAAAGAATATGTTGTTAAGATACAAACATATACCCATAATAAAGGAGGAAGTTTATGAAATATGTAGCTACATTTTTGGTCCTTTTTGTGATTTACATTTTGTTAGCTGGTTGGGTAATAGAAGAACTCATCTTAGGCGCAATGATTGCACTAATTCTCACAGTGATTATTGCTCGGTATGTGGATTACAAAATTGACTACCTATTGCCATATCGTCTCGCAGTGTTTATATTTTTATATATCCCTGTATTCGTTTGGCATTTAATCCTATCAAACCTAAATGTTGCGAAGCGTGTATTAAGTGTCCATATTCCATTAAATCCCGGTTTTGTAAAAGTGAAAACCGATTTAACAGGAGACTTTGCCAAGTTGATTTTAGCAAACTCAATTACATTAACACCTGGTACTCTTAGTGTTGATGTGAAGGATGACACATTGTATATTCATACAATTGATGTACAAGGGTCATCTATCGAAGAGAACACGCAACACATAAGTGCGACATTTGAACGCATTTTAAGGGTGGTGTTCAAATGATAACGATGATTGTATTTGGCCTTATTGGCCTTGGCATATTGTTTGCGGTGATAAGATTATTAAAAGGTCCAACAGCCGCTGATCGCGTTTTATCACTGGACACATTTAATGTGATTGTAATCGGAGTAATCGCGTTATTTGCACATTATTATGACAATGCTTTATATCTTGATATTGCAATTGTTTACGGTATATTGGCATTCTTAGAAACAATCGTGTTTGCACGATATTTGGAGGGTCATTATGGTAATCGTTAGTTATATATTTATGATCATCGGCGGTCTATTTTATCTTTTAGGTGGACTTGGTATTTTACGTATGCCCGATAGTTTTGATCGGATTCAGGCAGGAACGAAAGCAACGACCCTTGGAGCATTCTCATTGCTCATTGGGATTGCGATTCATCATCCTGACTGGTGGCTAAAGATTGGATTAATCATTATCTTCATCGTGCTTGCAAATCCAATTGGATCGAGTGTCTTAGCGAAAGCAGCATATCGTTCATTTAAAAAACCTAGTAACTTAGTAGTCGATGAACTAGAAGAATTATTTGGTGGTGAGACAGATGCTTAATATCATTGAAATCGTGTTAAGTGTGTTGTTAATTGGACTCGCTTTTATTGCGTTAAATACACAGTCCTTAATTAAATCTGTCATGCTTCTATCAGGCATTAGTATGCTTGCAGTTGTTGCTTTTGTCTTATTAAAAGCACCAGATGTAGCGGTAACAGAGGCTGTTATTGGTAGTGGGCTTGTTACTAGTTTATTTGTCTTTACACTTTTATCGTTTAGAAAGACAGGTGATGTGCAATGAAACAATTTTTAGCATTTATTTTTGTAATAGTTGTTGGTGGCATGATCATTCTGTCATTACATAATAATACGCTATTCACTGAATTTGGAAACAACAATCCATCCGATCATTATAGCGATAGTTATATCGATCGTGATGTAACTGAGAATAATGATGATGTCATCTTTGGTGAATCTGAGAATCTAGAAAGTGGACCAGCCAATATCGTTACTGCAATTGTGGCAGATTACCGTTCATTTGATACATTAGGGGAAATTACAGTACTCTTTATTAGTTCCTTAGGGGTGGCGTTATTACTTGGCGGTAAGAAAAAGGAACGTATGGATCTTCATTACACACCTAACTTTATGTTGCGTATTGGGTCACGGGCATTGTTTGGGATTATTTTAATGACAGGTGTGTTTATGGCTGTTCATGGACACTTAACACCTGGTGGTGGATTCCCTGGTGGGACAATGATTGCCAGTAGTTTGTTGTTATTATATCTAGCGAATGATACGTTTAGAACAAAAGTGAAACGGTTTAAATTATTAGAAAGCTTTGCTGGTATGGCGTATGTCGCTATTGGCCTTGCTGGATTATTAATCGGTGGGTACTTCTTAGAAAATTTCTTGCCAACAGGGACGATCGGTACAGTCTTTAGTGCCGGTATTATTCCAATTATATATGTGTTAATTGGTTTAAAAGTTGGTAGTGAAATTACCGGTATAATCGATAATTTCTTAACAGAGGAGGCGTTATAATGTTACAATATGCAGCGATTATCCTCTTTATGATAGGACTTTACGGGTTACTCACTCAACGTCATATTATTAAGATTATTATTGCCTTAAATATATTAGAAATTGGTTTAAATATCTTCATTATTACAGTCGGCTATTATGAGGGTGGTATTGCCCCTATATTTACCAGTGTCAATGCAACCAATAATTTAGCGTTTGTTGATCCATTACCACAAGCACTTGTGTTAACAGCTATTGTTATAGGTGTTGGAACAACAGCGCTCGGATTAGCATTAGCTAGAAAAATATATGCCGAATATGGTACATTGAATCTCGATGAAATGGGGGAAAACTAAATGAATGCTGTATTATTAATTGCTGTTCCACTACTCGTTGGTTTTCTCAGTATTTTAATGAAAAAAGTAGCTCCATATTTGTTACTGGTTGTTTCATTTTTAAGTGTTGTATCCCTTGATTATGTCACGAAAGGTGTTGTTGTTATTGGTAACTTTAAGGCACCTTACGGTATTGAGTTGATTGTTGATGATTATGCCATTGCAGGACTTTATATTGTCAATATTTTATTCTTCTTAGTAGCAATCTTATCGTTATGTGATTATAAAAAGATAGGATCTATCTTATTAATTAGCTTAGCTGGGTTAAATGGGTTATTGCTAACAGGTGATTTATTCAACTTATTTGTTTTCTTAGAAATTGCGGGAATATCAGCTTACCTGATAACGACAACTAACCGTAAACCATTAGCTACATTTCATTACTTAGTCCTAGGGACTGTTGGAAGTAGTTTCTATTTACTTGGATTAATTATTTTATATGGAATGTTTCACACCTTAAACTTAGGCGTTTTAAGCAATCTTATTGCACAAGTTAACCCTGCCTTGGTCAGTTTACCATTATTATTTATGTTTATTGGGTTGGGCGTAGAAGCTAAGTTATTACCGTTAAATGCGTGGGTAAAAGGAATATTAGAAAGTTCAAATCCACTCAGTGGACCAATGATTGCCAGTGTATATGCGAGTACGATGGTTTTGGTATTTGGACGCATTTTAACACAACTCTTTGTATTTAATGAAACATTAATGACAATTGTATCGGTTGTTTTAGTTGTGAGTATAATTGCCGGAGAGGCTATGGCTTACGCTTCCTCTCGAGCAAAACATATTCTGCTTTATAGTTCGATAGCACAAGCAGCGATTGCTGTCATAGTGTTTGTCCATGGATTAACGGATTTAGGCATTATGCTCGTTGCGTTAAATGGTTTTTCTAAATTAATTTTATTTGGCTCAATTACGGTCATCGAACGGCAAATTGGCTCTGATACTCTAACGGATTTAAAAGGAGTTTTTACAGACAATAAACTGATTGGTTTTGCCTTTAGTGTCGCAGTACTAAGTATTTTAGGCTTGCCGTTATTTGCTGGATTCTTTGTGAAATTACATATTTTAATGCGATTTGCGAATACCGATTTATTATGGCTAGTAATTGTCATTTTAATGAGTAGTGTTGTTGAAGGGGTATATTTTATCAAACTCTCAATGACATTGTGGTATGGTGAGTCAGAGAATAAACGTGTCGTCTTCTCAACGAGTACAGTCTATGCATATCTTATTATTGCCTTATTATTAGTGGTATTTGGGGTATTCTTTACACCGTTTGAATCACTATTTGACGTAATAAGCACCATGAAAGGAGTGTATTCATGGCTAATTTAGAACTCATTATTATCATTACACTTGGATTCGGTATGTTGGCCTATCTGCTAGGCAATTTACATCGTACCTTAGGGAGTGTCATCACCATTTTAGGATCAGCATTTGTGTTTGGCTCATTAGCAATGTATGGGTATACTGATACACTTGACCTGACTGTTAACTATTTACCAGGTGTTTTAGGTGACTTAGGCGCAAGTGCATTAAGTCATTACTTTGCTTTATTGGTATCGTTTGTCTATTTGATGGTTGCATTCTTTAATCCTTATTATATAGATAAACAAAAATATCCTGCGTTATATAGTATGCTTTATTTATTAAGTTTAGTAGGGGTTATTGGTTTATTCTATACAACAAACTTTTTAGCTTTTTTCTTCTATTTTGAGTTGGTTGTTTGGAGCAGTCTATTCTTAATTCCTTTAGGACGAACACGCTCATCAGCATCACTGTATTACGGATTTAGTGCCTTTGGTGGATTTTCTTTATTGGTCGCTATTTTATTGATGTATAGTGGTACAGAATCCTTTAATATTGCATTGAATTTAGCTGCCCTTAGTGGTACTACAAAAGTCTTTGTCTTCTTATTAATGATGATCTCAGCGTTATCAAAGCTCGGTGCTTTTCCATTACATATTTGGTTACCAAACGTATTAACCGATGCGCCTGATCCAGTGACAGGATTATTCAGTGGTGGATTGGAAAAACTTGGTGCGTTTGTCGCTGTCATTGCGCTTGTGCGCCTTGGTGGTGTTGGCACAATGATTTCAGCACTGAATATTCACCTATTTAACTACATCATAATGATACTTGGAGCGATTACCATTGTTATAGGTACCTTAATGGCAATTAGACAGGACGATGCAAAAACATTGCTTGCCTACTCTTCAATGAGTAATGGCGGTTATATTTTAGTCGCACTTGGATTCATGACAACCACAAGCATTAGTGGGGGATTACTCCATATATTTGCTCATGCGATTGCATCAACAAGTGCTTTCTTAGCTATCGGTGCGGTTGCTCGACAAACACATACCACTAAAATTAGTGAACTTGGTGGGATGATTCACAAAATGCCGATCACTTATATGGTTTATTTAATTGCGATTATCTCAATGGCTGGAATTCCCCCAATGGGTGGTTTCATCTCGAAATGGTTAATCTTTCAAGGTGTCATTAGTGAAGGCTTCATCTTTGTTGCGATTGCGACATTCTTTGGCAGTATCGGGTCTTTCTTATATGTTTTCAGACCGCTTGCTGCGTTATTCTTAGGACAAGAATTACCTGAATATAAAACAAGCGTAAAAGAAGCACCTTTACTCTTACTCATTCCAATGTTATTACTTAGTGGATTGAATATCTTGAGTGGCGTTGTTCCAAATTATATTTTACGTTATACAAATAAGATTTTAAGTGAGTTAAATATTGCCCAACTCAACTTAACACAGTTTACGATTCAAGGGAACAATGGTGATCTTCATCCATTGTTAATTGCTAGTATGTTTGGCATAGGTGTCTTTGTTGCCTTTATCATCTTTATATCGCTTAAGAAATCAAAGAAAGTAGATCTAATGGATACGTATACAGCAGGTAACTTTATCTATACAGAACAACACTTACATTATACAAGTAACTTCTATGCCCCATTAGAACGTTTGTATGAGGCATATATTGATAAAATGCAACGATTCTATCAATCATTAAGTATCAAAGTGAAAGAGTTAGGAGAAGTCTTTAAATATTACTTCTTTACTTACAAGCCAGAAATCACAGTGTTTTGGATTCTTATTTTAATAACACTGCTTTTATGGGGTGATATCGCATGATATTAAATATTTTATTTGGTTTAGGTGTCGCATTGTTTGGGTTTGTCTTACAGACCGCACTTGGTGGGATAAACCGTAAAGTCATAGCACGTCTTCAAAAACGGTATGGTCCAAAATGGTACCAAGAGTTTCTTGATATCTTTAAATTGTTAAGTAAGCGTGCGACGTCACATGGATGGATTTTTGATTTCGGTGTAATTATGGCCCTTGGTGGTATTATCGCTACGGCAATGTTTATGCCGATTACCAATGAACTTGTCGCATTTGATGGCTATGATAACTTCTTCATTTTTGTTTACTTGATTGCGGTTGGTATGCTTGGTATGGCAATGAGCGCGAGTGGGTCTGGGAACCCATTAGCAAGTATTGGTGTCATGCGCGCTTTAACAACTATGTTGGCCTATGAAGTGCCGTTTATGGTTGTAGTATTAACGATTATCAATATCACAGGCGATTCAAGCATCTCAATGATCGCGGAGTTTCAACAACTTGCTAATAATCACTGGTTTATCATTGCCTTACCTCTTGGTGGTATTGTTGCTATATTAGCCTTGATGGGTATGCTTGGAAAAAAACCGTTTGAAACCTACATTGCTCCAGCTGAAATAGCATCTGGGCCAATGGTTGAATACGGTGGTAAGCAACTTGGTATGTTATTCATTATGCATGAAATCACTGTGTTTATCGAAGTCAGTTTATTTGTTCACCTATTCTTAGGTGGCGCAGAAAATATTTTTGTCTTTTTAGTTAAATATGTCTTGGTCTATACATTTGTGAACTTAATTAGTAATGTTAATGGACGCTTTAAAATTGACCAAGTGGTTACGTTCTTTTACAAATGGCCATTACTTTTAGCTGTATCACAAGCAATTATCGCAATATATCTTGGATGGGTGATTTAAATGAAATCAACAAAATTTACAGAACTAACACAAGAACAAATCGATCGTAAATGGTGGGAAATAGGTGACTTCTTTAGACGTAACTCGTTATGGATGTTAATGTACTGTACGGGGTGTTGTGCAATTGAGTTGCCACCTGCGATGACAAGTGCTTATGATATGGAACGGCTTGGTATGGGACCAATGGCAACACCAAGACAAGCAGATGTATTACTTGTTACTGGGTATCTATCGTTAAAAACGTTACGTCGATTAATTTATACATATGAACAAATGAGTGAACCAAAATATATTGTTGGCTTTGGTAGTTGTACGATTAATGGGGGGATATATCATGATTCTCATGTCGTCATTAACCGACTTGATCGATATGTTCCTGTCGATGTGTATGTTGCTGGCTGTATGCCAAATACAGAAGCTGTCATGAATGGGTTTGTTGATTTAATGGATCTCATTAAATCGAAAAAAGCTGATGGTTGGAAACGATACCACGACAACTATGACTGGTACAAAAAGAACCAAGAAGAAGCTCTTGGGGAGGTGCGCATAAAAGATGAATTCCATGAATAATATTGAACACGTACAATCACTAATGAAAGATATTTGTTCACCGATTAAAGAAAATATTATTGATCAGTTTCAAATAGCCTATGAACTCAAGCAAGACGATATCCATAAAACGCTTGGTTACTTAAAAAATGCTGGATGGATTCAACTATCTTATTTGAGCGCAGTCGACTGGCCAGATACAAATGAAATTGAAGTTGTTTATATTCTAATGAATTGGAAAAAGCCGGTGCATATTCAATTGAGAACGAGAATTGATCGTGAGAATCCCGTCATGCCGTCTATTATTTCTATCTATGAAGGCGCTAAATATTATGAACGCGAAGCACACGAATTTTTTGGGGTTAAATTCCCTGGTAATCCAGATTATGAGAAACAATTAATTTTGGAGAAATGGGATGATATGCCACCAATGCGAAAAGACTTTGATCCAAGACAATATAGTGATGCGCATTTTGTTGGGCGTGAATACTCACATGATTTTACTGAATTAAACAATCAACCAAGTAAACAAGCAAAACGCCAACAGCGTAAAACACGAATCAATTCCCTAGATAAAGGAGGGAAATAACATGCGTGAAATGAAACTATTTTTAGGTCCTCAACATCCAGGAATGCACGGTAATGCAGCCGTTCACATGTTTGTTGAAGGAGATATAATTAAGAAATCTTATTTATTACCAGGAATGTTACATCGTGGTTTTGAAAAAGGCATGGAACGCAAAACATGGGTAAACAATATTAGTTTAATACCACGCGTTTGTGTTGTTGAACCGGACATTAATGAGTTATCATTTGCGCTTGCGACTGAAAAACTTGCAGGTATTGATGTACCTGACCGTGCAAAATGGATTAGAATGTTAATTATGGAACTTGCCCGCATTACAATTCATTTAATGGCATACGGTGGGCTTGGATCCCCAACAGGTAATTATACCTTGATGCATCATGCGCATGCTGATCGTAATACGATTTTAAATATCTTTGAAAAGATTACAGGACACCGTGTGTATCATCAATACATTGTCCCCGGTGGTGTAAGAAAAGATTTACCAAACGGAATTGAACAAGAAATCCATGCCTTTTTGGATGACCTTGAAAGCAGATATGAAGAATATCGCCGACTAGGAGTCGCAAATCCAACGTTGTTAAAACGGATTAAAGACACTATTATGTTACCTGAAGAAGTCGTATGGAATCTTGGTGTGACCGGTATTGGGATGCGAAGTGCAACCAATAAAGCCTACGACATCCGCAAAGTGATGCCTTATTGCCATTACGATAAAGTCGAGTTTGATGTCCCTGTATCATCGTATAGTGACGCGCGAAGTCGTGTTGATTTAAAACTACAAGAAGTAGTTCAATCAATCCGTATAATTCGACAAGTCCTTGATAAAATGGAAGATGGACCAGTCAGGGTGCCACTTGATAAAGGGCAAGCTATGCGTTGGCGTGTACCAAAAGGATATGTTTACGCACCGATTGAATCCTCTCGTGGTGAATTTGGTTACTACATGGTTTCTAACGGTGGGACACATCCTTACCGCGTTGGTGTAAGAGGCGCAAGTTACCCACAAGGGTTACTCGGAATAGAAAAATATCTACCTGGCACACGGATCGATGATGCCGCATTGTGGGTAGATACAATGGGTGTTTGTTCACCTGAAATTGATCGATAGGAGGGAAACTGATGAAAGATAAAGAACGTATAAGTATTTTTAATCCATTACGCCTTTGGAAATATCTCTTTAAAAAACCTGTCACTATTCCCTTTAAAGATATTTTTACAAAGAAAAATGCAAATTACTTAAATCAAAATTCAATTATTAAGAATAAAGCACGTCTTGAGTCATCACCTCGTCAAGCACCTCCTAATTTACGTGGTTTTCATACCAATGATTGGGAGACATGTATTGGCTGTTCAACCTGTGAAGAAATTTGTCCAACAGAAGCTATTACAATGGTAGAGCGCTTAGATCTTCCTGAAAAAGCAGGAGAACACCAACAACGACCAGTCATTGATTATGGACGCTGTTGTTTCTGTGCCTTGTGTGTTGATACGTGTACAACAAGCTCACTTGAAATGAGTAATGAGTATATCTATAGTGATTCAGACCCTAATTCCTTTACCATGATGCCTGAAACATTATGGCAAGGACAACACGTTGATAAAGGATGGGTAAAAGATGACACAAGTGACTTATTGGCCTTAGAACGTGAATCAATGATACATGAAAAGGTAGAAGAACGAAGTAATAGCTTTGTCGAGATTGTTAGAGGTTATAGCAAAGAAGCCGCTATGGCTGAAGCAGCGCGCTGTGTTGAATGTGGTGTCTGTACAAGCAGTTGTCCTGTCCAAATGCATATCCCTGAATATATTCGTGCGATTTGGGAAGATGATATTGAGGGTGGATTACGTAAAATATATGAAACCAATCCATTACCTGGTGTCTGTGGACGTGTGTGTACACACAACTGTGAAACAGCATGTGCGATTGCAGAACGTGGTGAAGCGATTGCGATACGTTGGTTGAAACGCTACATTATTGATAGTGCCCCACAAGATATTTATGACACTGTAATCAATGACAACATCAGTGAAGTCATTGATGCGAAGATAGCCGTTATTGGGAGTGGCCCTGCAGGATTAGGCGCAGCCTATTACTTAAGTGCCCTAGGGTATAAAGTTGATATTTATGAAGAAATGCCACTGGCTGGTGGGGTAATGCGTTATGGAATACCTGCTTACCGTTTACCAGATGAGGCAATCGATAAAGATATTAACTTTATCAAGAAAATGGGTGTTAACATTCATACCAATACTAAAGTCGGTGACGATATTACGTTAGATGAACTAGAGTCATCACATGATGCGATCTTCTTGGGTACAGGATTCTTTAAACCACGAGGTCTTAACATTACAGGAAGCGATCATAAAGACGTCATTGGAGCAATGGACTTCTTACCACAAGTACGTGAATTTGAACGTGGCAATCTGACACTCGATGATCTTGATGTGAAAGAAAGCATAGTCGTCATTGGTGGCGGCGATGTTGCATTTGATGTTGCAAGAAGTGCCACACGTATTCAACAGTTGAAGTATGGCAAATCAAATGTCAAATTAACCTCTTTAGAGAATGAAGATGCGATTCCAGCGAGTACTGATGAATACATCGAAGGTGGCGAAGAAGGTATTGAATTCCATTGTGGTAATGGTCCACAAGAAATCATGCAAGAAAATGGTAACGTTACAGGACTTAGACTTTGGGAATGTTTATGTATCTTTGATACAGAGGGTAAATTCAACCCAGAGTTTGATAGCGAATGTGAAAAGATTATTGAAGGACAACAAGTCTATATTGCAATTGGACAAGCGCCTGACTATGATTACATTCCAGAACGTTTACAAGATAAAATAACGATTGAACGTGGTAAAATTAAAGCCAATCACTTTGGACAGTTAGAGGGTGCCAACCAATACTTTGTTGGTGGAGATATTTTACGTGGTCCTGATTTAATTAGTGCGGTTGCCGATGGACATCGAGCTGCGCAAGGTATTGATGACTTTTTATATCAAAAAGCACATAAAAAGTCATTATCAGATACCGTAAATGATTTACGTGAACGGGTAAAAGCTAACACACCAGAGCTCACCCCAAAACAACGGGGAATAAAATAAACATAAAGGACATCACACATCAAAATGTGATGTCCTTTTTTTAGCAGATTAGTTACAAAAAACAATATATATGATAAAATAAAATAAGGAGTTGATTTGATGAAGATAGTAGCCATTGGTGGTGACGCGCTTTCTATGAGCGCTGTGAGCAAATTAAGAAGACTTGATGATACAGTTGATATTCATGTATATGAAAAAGGCCATATTGTTAGTTACGGCGCATGTGGGATGCCGTATTTTGTCAGTGATGAAATTACAGACTCAAAAGCACTCATAGCACGAACAAAAAAAGGCTTTGAAGCACGTGATATTCATGTTCATCTTGGACATGAAGTCACGCAAGTAAATGATTTAGACAAGACAATAACTGTTAAAAACCTTAAAGACAATCAAACATTAGAAGTTGCCTATGATAAGCTGATTATTGGGAGCGGCGCACACCCTATAATACCGCCTTTTAAAAATAAAGATTTAAAGAATATTTTCACCTTTACAACAATTCCAGATAGTGAAGCTGTTAAAGCACAGATGCAGTCGGATGATGTTAAAAATGTTGTTGTTATTGGTGGCGGATTTATTGGTGTAGAGATGGTTGAAGCCTTCAATAATTATGATGTTTCTATAACGCTAATTGAGTTAAAAGACCATATATTAGAAGTCTTTGATCCAGATATGGTAAAAGCGTTAGAGTCACATCTTGAAGAGGAAGGTATTACTCTTTGTTTAGCAGAAAAGGTGACTGGTTTCAATGGTGATCAGGTAGTACAAGAAGTTGAGACAAACAAAGATACGTATGCAGCAGATTTAGTACTGATTGCCGCAGGTGTTGCACCTAATACATCGTTCTTAAATAAAGAGCAGTTTGATTTGGCAGAAAATGGCGCAGTAATGGTCAACCGGCATATGGAAACAAACGTAAGAGATATTTATGCTGGTGGAGATTGCGCAACAATATATCATCGATTACTCAATAAAAATGTCTATTTACCGCTAGGCAATAATGCTAATAAGCAAGGACGTTTAATTGCGGAAAATATTCATGGACTAAATACTAGTTTAGATGGTGTGCTTGGTACAACCGTGATTAAAGTCATTAATATGGAAGCTGGACGAACAGGGCTATCTGAGTCCTATGCAAAAGCACATAATATACCCCACAAAACAGTAACCATTAGAGGTCGCAATCATGCTGGGTATTATCCAAATGCTCAAACTGTGAAAGCAAAAATCATTTATGAACCAGATACATTTAAAATGCTTGGCGCTCAATTAGTTGGAAAAGCAGATACGGCAATCCGTATCAATCCATTTGTTGTCGCTATTTCAAAGGGTATGACAACCAAAGAATTTGGTATGCTTGACTTTGGCTATGCACCACCATTTTCCGGTGTATGGGATGTTATTGCAATTGCTGCATTACAAGCTGAATAAATTTTCTTTGATGTTGACATAAATATGTTATAATAATGAAGAGGTGATGGTATGGATTATCGATATAAGATTAAGAATAAAGAAATTGATGAGTTATTTGAAGGCATTTTAAAGTTAGAAACTGTCGAGGAATGTTATCGGTTCTTTGATGATTTATGTACAATAAATGAATTAGAAGCATTTGGACAACGTTTGAAAGTTGCGAAGATGTTATTAGAAAAAAAGACTTACCAAAAAATCGAAAATGAAACTGGGATAAGTGCCGCCACAATAAGTAAAATATCGAAATCATTCACCTTTGGCCCTGGTGGATATGAATTAGTGATTAGTCGACTAAAAGAAGAAAACTAGGTGTTATTATGAAAATTACGACATTGGTAGAAAATGATTCGATTAACAATGATTTGAAAGCCGCACATGGGCTTTCTTTGTTTATAGAAACAAAAAATCTTAATATCGTAATGGATTTAGGACCCAATAACCTCTATTTAAAAAATGCTAAAAAACTAGATATAGACATTAATGATGCAAATTATTTAATTGTAAGTCATGGTCATAATGATCATGCATCGGGTCTTAAAAAGTTTATGCGTGTAAACAAACATGCAGATATCATCGCATCGAAACATATCTTCCAATCAATCGTAAAAAAACAAGGCAATAACTTTATTAATATCGGTGTCAAAAAACCTAGAAAAGATCAGAGATTAACTTTAATTGATGATGATATTGAGTTAACTCAAAACGTTCATGTTTTTTGTCATATTGATTTTCAAAAACACCCAATTAATGATGAGTCATTGTATGTTTATGAACAGAAACAATATCAACCAGATCATTTTTCTCATGAAATCTATCTTGTCATTGAAGAAAATGATCATATAGTATTGTTTAGTGCTTGTTCTCATAAAGGTATCGAGAATATAATCTCAAGTATTGAAGATAAACTGGGTAAACATATTACTGATGTTATCGGTGGATTTCATTTTTCACATTATAATCCGTTTGATGTGAATCAAACGGAATACTTGCAACAGCTTGCCAGTTCGTTTAAGCAAGAAAATCGACTTTACTATTCTTGTCACTGTACCGGGGACGATGCTTATTTTGAATTGAAACGCCATTTAAAGACTAAACTTCATCGTTTGAAAACGGGCAGTGTTATTACCATTTAATTATTTTGTTATCTCAGTGATAATATGATAAAACTATTGATTTAAATCTTGCAAAAACAGTGGCGATTTTGTATAATAGTTATGTTGCTTTGATGCTATTTGCCACACGACATTTAGCATAAGGCAAGTAATGGCGACGTGGCGGAATTGGTAGACGCGTTGGATTCAAAATCCAATGGCTGCGAGGTCGTGTGGGTTCGAGTCCCACCGTCGCTACCACATTGTATAAACAAAAGACATAAGCAAGTTTGCTTATGTCTTTTTTGATTGAGTAATCATCTGAATAAAGGCGTCGGTTAATGTTGGGTCATAATATTTCCCAGAGTTGTCCTTTAGTTCGTTTATTGCTGTACTTTGATCTTTAGCCTTACCATAGTTATTATCATGAACCATGCTATCATAGGCTTCTATTATTCTTAGAATCCGTGATAAGTATGGAATGGCTTCACGTTTTAATCCTTCTGGATAACCTGACCCATCAAAGTTTTCATGATGATGTAATACAGATTTGGAGATATCGGCATAATCTGGTAAGGCGTTTAATATCCGGTAGCCATTTTCCACATGCAGTTTTAAATCGGTTGTATTTTCTGATGTTGAGTAACCTTGATTTAAGATTGCTTGATCCATGGTTAGCTTACCGATATCGTGGTTATTAGCAAGTTTTTTTAAAGCTTCGATTTCTTTCACAGAAAGATTTAAATATGTGCCGAATCTTTCTGCTAGTTTTGCACATCGCTTATGATGGTCTGCGAAATCGAGATTTAATTCCTCTAATTTATCCCATAGTCGGTGATATGTTTGGTTACGCATAATCGGTCCAGATTTCGTTTTTTCAGCATACATTTCTTGTTCTGCCAAAACGATTACATCATCAATTGATTCATACATATTGGTTTTACTTCCTACCCCAAGTGAAATACTAGGGGTAATTGTACTATAGAATGATTTTTGACATAAATCATGAATTCTGTGAACGATAGTTTGTGCATCTTGATATGTGGTTTGAGGAAGAATAATTAAGAACTCATCACCACCCCAACGACCTAAAATATCTTCAGCGCGCAATGCTTTTTGAAGTATCTTAGAGATTTCAATAAGAAGTTCATCTCCTTCATTATGTCCAAACGCATCATTCACAAGTTTTAGTCCGTTGACATCTCCTATAATTAAAGTGAGCGGTAGTTGTCGTTTTGTATTGAGCCGCTTCAATTCTTCGTCTAAGAAGAAACGATTATATAGTGATGTGACCGCATCGTGTTGACTAATGAATTCGATTTTGTCATATTGTTCTTTTTCTAATGTAATATCCCGCATAATCAAAATAAAGCCGGTTAAATCATGACTCTGATTAACTAACGGTGAAATGGTCAATGTAACACATAAATTTTTATTTGTCTCGCCTTGAATGATAGTAACCTGATCTAACTGTATCGATTCTAAGTCATTAGAAATTTTTTCTAGAATACTTGAGATATTAATGGTGTTTTTAAAGTAAAAACGGATCGCTTCATTTAGGGAACGATTAAGCAATGATTGTCGTGGATTGATCATATTTTTAGCGGGCTTATTAACAAGTTTAATCTCGCCATATTGATCGGTTAAAATAACCCCATCATGAATTTTTGATAATGCTGTTTTATTAAGTTGTAATTCCATGGTTTCGAATTGGTGTTGTTTTTCAACGCGATGAGAGATATCTCTTGTCGATAAAAATAATTGTTTTTTATTATCTAACTCAACAACACTAGTATTTGTTTCAATTGTAATGACATGTCCATGTTTGGTAATATGTTTTGCGATAAAGTAATTTTTTTCATTATTTAAAGCTTTTTCAATTTGCCGATCAATCTCAGAGTTAGGTAGGGGATTCAAGTCGTTAATACCCAAAGTCAAAAACTCTTCATAATTGTACCCATATAAGTCGATTGCTGTTTGATTAACATCAGTGTATTTCTTAGTTTCCGGGTCATATAAAAAAGAAGCAGCACTTGTATTATTGAAAATGGTATCATATTTAATTTTTGTTTCATTAATTCTTTTATTTGTAAAAAAGTTTCTCCTATTTACCAACATGAATAATGATATCCCTAGCCCTCCAAGTGGATGGATAATCATGATTGGCAAGAATATCTGGTTAATAATTTCATAGGGAATTTGATTAGGAAAAAGGTATCCAACTAGTAATACCGCGGCTTGTGTAAAAAATATCAATAGATATTGTTCAAGTATGGTGATGTGCTCATACGTATTTTGTTGTGTTTTTAAGCGCTTTGTTCGCCAAATAAGACCAACAATACCTGGTAAGATAATTTCGATTAATCCTGGTATTGTCCCTGATCCGCCAATGACTAAGCGATAAATACTCATTGATAACCCACCAATTATGGTCGGTAACGGACCTAAATACATACCACTTGTAATCATGATGATACTCCGACCATCAAATAAGATGCCCGGAGCTGTTTCGTAAGGATAACTCATAATGATAAATCCGATAATAGATACAGCGAGCCCCATTATCAGTTTCCTTACATATGTAGGTACGCGTGAGTCAATTGAATATATTGAATATAAAATAGATAAACTCATGAGTAAAGCAATATTTCTTATGAATGGTAAAATTATTTCAAAAAACATATACATCACCTTGTTAAATCTATTATAATACATTTGCTGTATTTTACAAAGGCTTTCTTTTTTAACTTAATTGATTAAAAAAACATCTGATTTGTGCTATAATGACACTAATGATAAGAGTAAGGAGAGACACATATATGAAGAACTTTGTTTACCATTCACCAACTAAAATTTTATTTGGAAAAGATCAAATAAATGAATTAGGTCATCTATTAACTAATAATAACGTCTCAAAGATGTTATTAGTATATGGTCGTAAATCAATTAAGGAAAACGGTATTTATGATGCTATATTGAATACAGTTAATGCCCTTAACATTGAATTATATGAAGAAAGTGGGGTTACGCCTAATCCTGATATCACTAGTGTAAGAAGTGGTATTCAAACAGTTAAAATGAATGATATTGACTTCATTCTAGCAGCTGGTGGCGGTAGCGTAGCTGATTGTAGTAAAGCAATCGCTATGGGTGCGTTAATCGAAGAAGATCCTTGGGATATTTATCTAAATAAGGCAACTCCAACACATGCCTTACCACTCGGTGTCATTATTACCTTAGCCGCTACAGGTAGTGAAACCAATGGCAATAGCGTTATTAGTAATCGTGAAGAAAATGAAAAACGGGCTGCTAAATATCAATTTTGTAAGCCAACGTTTGCTATTATTGATCCTTCTTATACATTAACAGTGAATCGTCATCATACTGTTGCAGGAAGTATTGATACAATTATGCATACACTTGAACAGTACTTCGCAAAAACAAAGCATACTGAGACAACTGATTACATGATGACAGGCCTCATTAATGCTGTTATAAAACATACAAATGCGATTCTATCAGGTAATGATTCATATGATGCAAGAGCAAATATAAGTTGGGCATCAACAATCGCGTTAAACTGGATTCTTGGTGTTGACAAACAAGGAGATTGGGCGACGCACCGATTAAGCTATGCGGTAACGCAATCGTTTGGCACAACCCATGCTTATGCCCTTGCTGCATTGTTTACCTCTTGGGCAAAAGTCGCTTTAGAAAGAGAACCAGAAGCTATGATACCAAAACTCAAGCAATTAGGGAAAGATGTTTTTGGTGTAACAGATCCAATAAATGTCCTTGATCAGTTAGATAGTTTATTTGAATCTTGGGGCGCAAAAACACGTCTAAAATTGTTTGATGAAACAATCACACAAGACGATGTGAAACATATGGCAGCACACACTGTTGCTTTAGGACCAGTTGGTCACGTAATAACAGTTGACCAAAAAACCGCTGAAACCATTTTTAATCTATCTCTAAAATGAGGCAATGACAAAGCCTTTAAAATATGATATCATAGATTTGTTAATTAAATGAAGAGGAGCGTATAACAATGAAAATAATCGCAGTAAACGCAGGGAGTTCATCCTTAAAATTCCAATTATTGAAGATGCCAGGTGAAACCGAATTAGTTAGTGGTATTGTTGAACGAATTGGTATGGAGAACTCTATATTGAAAGTAAAACTCAATGGTGAAAAAATCGAAATAGAACATCCTGTTATTGATCACGCCGTAGCGGTAGATTTATTACTAAAACAACTCTTAGAACTAGGTGTTGTTGATTCACTTAAGGATATTGAAGGTGTTGGTCACCGTGTTGTTCATGGTGGCGAAGCCTTTAGTGATAGTGTCGTTATCACTGATGAAGTTATTGAAGCAATAGAATCTGTTTCCGATTTAGCACCACTCCATAATCCAGCTAACTTAACAGGGATTCATGCCTTTCAAAAAGCACTACCAGATGTAACAGCAGTAGCTGTATTTGATACTGCTTTTCATCAAACCATGCCAAAAGAATCATTTTTATATGGTGTCCCATATAAGTGGTATGAACAATATGGCGTTAGAAAATATGGTTTTCATGGGACAAGCCATAAATACGTCGCTCACCGTGTTGCTGAACTTATGAAAAAACCAGTGGAATCTCTAAAAACAGTCGTATTACATTTGGGTAATGGTGCGAGTATTTGTGCCGTTGATGGCGGTAAAAGTGTCGATACATCAATGGGGTTCACCCCACTAGCGGGAATTTTAATGGGAACCCGCAGCGGCGACATCGATCCTGCTATTGTTGAGTTTATTGCTGAAAAAGAAGATAAACATGTCAGTGAAGTAATGAATGATTTAAATAAAAAATCGGGATACATTGGACTTTCGGAAAATTCAAGCGATTCTAGAGATTTATGGACAGCTGCACACAAAGGAGACAAACAAAGTCTAATGGCAGTTAAAAAGCAAGTAAAAATGATTGCTGACTATGTCGCTGCTTATTATGTAACGATGGGTGGTATTGATACATTATGCTTTACTGCTGGTGTTGGTGAAAATGCAATTTTCACACGACAATTAATTGCTAAGCGGCTAGCACCACTCGGTTTGAAACTCGATGAAGAAAGAAACTTTGTTCGTGGTGAAGAACGTTTAATTTCAACGGATGATTCAAAAATTAAAGCATATTTATTACCAACAAATGAAGAAGTTATGATTGCAAGAGATACATTACGCTTAAGTAAAAAATAGGAGATTTCTCCTATTTTTAAATGGAGGGATATCTATGAATATTACAATCGATAGTGCACTTAAAAAGAAATTACCAGATTTTCATATGGCTGTAATCGAGGCAGATGTTGTAGTAGAAAAATCTCACAAACTTGATGCCGCAATACATTATCTAGAGCGAGATATTTTTGAACAATATGATATACAAGAGGTTATCAATTTGGATATTATTAAAGAAGGACGGGATGCCTATAAAACACTTGGTAAGGATCCGAGCCGCTACCGTCTCGCCGTAGAATCGTTATATAGACGTATTGTTAAAGGCAATCCATTATATCGAATCAATAATATTGTTGATATTGGTAATGTTATCTCACTAGAAACACGTAAAAGTGTCGCGATGTTAAATAAAGAAGCAATCGAAGGGGATGTGCTCATACGGATTGGAAAAGAAGATGATGATTTTCATGGAATTGGTCGAGGCAAATTAAATATTAGTAATATTCCCGTTTATGAAGATGACAATGGACCATTTGGTAGCACAACAAGTGATACTGACCGAACAAAAATCACACCGTCAACACGAAAGTTACTCATGTTTATTATTTCATTTACAGGAGAAAGTTGCTTGATAAAAGATGTTGCGCTAACAACACAATACTTTGATAGTTACATAATTCACGAGAATTTTACAAGTAAAATCATATAATTTACCGTTTTGATAGGTTTAAGGTTGTATTTAGCCGAAGATTAAGGTAAAATATATCTAAGGGGTGACGATATGTCGAAACTACAATTACTTTATGAGAAACTAATGAAAGTTATGTTTATATTTGCTGGAATCTTTTTCTTTCTATTTATTATTGACTTATTTTTTGCGATGATCAATGGTGCAATCAATTGTTCTGATTCTTATATGTGTCAAGTAGAAGATGGATTCATACTGTATCAATACTCATTGTATCCATTATTAATTGGGACCGTTGGTTTTCTTATTGCAGGACGTATTTTTTATTCTTTAGCTTATAAAGAGTCGAAGTTATTAACTGTTGAAGAATATAAGGCGCAAATAGCTGCAGAAGAAGCAAAAGAAGATACTGTTGATCGTGAAAATATCTACGAGAAGTTTAAGCGGAAAGAAACCAATAAAAATTCTTCAATTAAGACATGGTTTGTCGATAAAAAAGAAGCGACTTTATCATTTATTGAGCGCAAAAAACAAGAAAGAAAACGCAAACAAGAAGCAAAAAAAGCACAAAAAGAAGCTTTATTAGAACAACGTGAACAGGAGCGTAAAGAAGTTGAAGCCGCAAAAGAAAAAGCAGAAAAAGAAGCCATCTTAAACAACAAAGGTCCAATGAATAAAACAGGTTTAATCTCACATATATCTGAACATCATGATATATCTATGGATGATTCACGGATACTTGTGAACACCATATTAGAAATATTCACTGAACAATTAATAGCAGGTGACACCTTAGAACTCTATCAATTTGGTAAAATCATGCCTGTTCAGTTTGATGATGAAATGGATGTTGAATTTATTCCTTATCCTTCCTATTTACAAGAGTTTGACTCTGAAGACACCAAAGAAACTGAAGAAACAATACCAGTTCCTACTGAAGATAAAATTACTGATCCCAAGTTACCGAAAGATGAAACTCCAGGAGAACAAGCAAAAGAGAGTTTACGAAAAGAGCCTAAAGAAGAAGTAACGGATAAGGATGATACTAAAAAAGATGTCACGGAGAAAAAAGGGAATAAAGATGACGCTAAAACACCAGAAAATGAGAAACCAGATAAAACGTCTTCACCTAAAACAATAAAGTCTACTCCTAAAAAAACAGATAAAAAATCTGAAAAGAAAAAACCAGCACCGAAAAAGAAAACGAAGAAGAAAAAAACCAGAACGAAAACAGATATTATTAATTATATATCAGATAACACTGATATTAGTAAAAATAAATCAAACAAGTTTCTCAAAGCCCTTGCACAAGTTGTCCAAGAAACACTTGTTAATAGAGATGATGTAGACTTTGGTGAAATGGGTCATTTCACAACCATAGAAATGCCTGAAAAAGAAGCGGTTAATCCACAAACGCAGGAACCGATTGTTGTACCAGCTCATCACCAAGTAAGATTCCGATTTAATGACGATTTTGGTGATAAAGTAAACGAAGAATAAGGAGCAGAAATATTTGCTCCTTTTTTCATTATTGTAGTTGTATTAAAAAAAATTTATGTTATCATAAACATAGGAAAGACAGTAAATGTCTTTATCATTTTTAATACTAAGTGAAAACGCTTTTATTATTACGCGAAAGGAGACTTGATATGAAAGAAACAGTACTGCATAAAAAGCACATTGCTTTAGATGCTAAAATGGCTGAGTTTGCTGGATATGATATGCCGATTGTTTACTCATCCATTACAGAAGAACACCAAAAAGTTCGAGAATCGTGTGGGTTGTTTGATGTGTCACACATGGGAGAAATAACAATCAAAGGTGACGAAGCAACACAGTGTGTTGATTATCTTTTTACAAACGATGTGTTATCAATGAGTGGCAAAGAAGTATTATACGGTATGATGTGTTATGAAGACGGTGGGGTTGTTGATGATCTTCTTGTTTACAAGTTTCATAATAAACACTATTTACTGGTCGTGAATGCATCGAATGTTGACAAGGACTTTGAATGGATCACTAAACAGAATACCTTTCACTGTACAGTAACAAACGAATCAAATTATTATAGTCAACTGGCATTACAAGGGCCCAAAGCAGAAGGGATTTTACAAAAACTCACCCAGTTTGATTTAAACTTAATAGAATTCTTTCATTTTGAAAACGTCTTACTCGATAACCGTATCTATATGGTTTCACGTACGGGTTATACTGGAGAAGATGGGTTTGAAATTTATGGAACACATCAAGAAATTGTTGCGTTGTGGGATAAATTATTAGATATAGGAAACGATGATATCTTACCGGTTGGCCTAGGCGCTAGAGACACGCTACGATTTGAAGTTAATTTACCGCTATATGGAAATGAATTAAGTCAATCGATTACACCTCTAGAAGCAGGGTATCATTTTGCCGTCAAACTTGATGCTGAACCGTTCATTGGACGTGACGTGTTAAAGAAACAAAAAGAAACCAAAACTAAACGCCGAATCGTTGGACTTGAATTACTAGACAAAGGTATTATTCGACACGGATATGATGTCTATCATGAGGATACCTTAGTTGGCTTTGTTACAACAGGGTACAAATCACCAAGCACAGGTAAAACAGTTGCTTTGGCCATGGTAGATCGTCCATATGATAAATTAGGAACCAAACTTGAAGTAAACGTTAGAAATAAACGAAAAAAAGTTGTAGTCATTAAGAAGAAGTTTTATAATAAAAACTATAAGAAGTAAATAGGAGGATGCACAATGAGTAAAATTAAAAAAGGTTATTATTACACAAATACCCATGAATGGGTAAAAGTTGAAGATGGGTTTGCGTATATTGGTATAAGTGATTATGCGCAAGAAAACCTTGGTGAAATTGTCTTTGTCGAATTACCAGATGAAGAAATGGTGATTGAAGCTGGAAGCGAACTTGGCGCAATTGAAAGTGTTAAAGCGGCGAGCGATATCTTATCTCCCATTACAGGTACCATCGTCATGGTGAACGACGAATTAGAAGATAATCCTGAATTGCTAAATGAAGATCCTTATGAAAACTGGATTGTTAAAGTAGATATGGAAGACAACTCAGAATTATCTGAATTACTAAGTCCAGACGAATACGAAGATATCTGCGACGAGTAGGTGAGTACGGTGTTTAAGTACTTACCTCATACTGAACGTGAAATTAAAGAAATGCTTCAAGTCATCGGTGTCGATAACATTGATGACTTATTTCACGATGTTCCTAAAACATTAAAAGATCTTGATTTAGATGTGCCAAAAGCACATAGTGAATTAGAAATATTTGAACGGTTTAACCACTTAGCGAACAAAAATATCCCTTTAACACCCTTTGTTGGTGCGGGCGCATATGATCATTATACCCCTACAGTGATTCGTCATTTAATTGAGCGTCAAGAATTTTTAACTGCTTATACACCATATCAACCAGAAATCTCACAAGGAACCTTACAATATATCTTTGAGTACCAAAGTATTGTTACGGAATTAACACAAATGGATGTCGCCAATGCTTCAATGTATGACGGTGCTACTGCAACCGCAGAAGCCATGATGATGGCGTGTAAAACAAAACGTCGTAATAAGATATTTATGTCAGAAACGGTTCATCCAGCAACGATTAAAGTTGTACAAACCTACGCTAAATATCGTAATATTACAGTGACGTTAATTCCTGAACAAGATGGTGTCACAGACATCGAAATATTCAAAGAATTAAATGATAAAGACCATGCCGGGATTATAGTACAAAGCCCAAATTATTATGGAAATATTGAACAATTAGATGGCTATCGGACACTGCTAGATGAAACGAAAGGTCTTTTCATTGTAAACAGTGATTTAGCCACATTAAGCACATTAAAACCAGCTGGCTACTACAAGGCAGATATTGCCGTAGGTGAGGCACAATCACTAGGTATTCCACTATGGTTTGGAGGTCCTTATATTGGCTATATGGCAACTACAAAAAAACTCATGCGAAAAATGCCAGGACGGATTTGTGGTGTCACTGAAGATGTTGATGGGAAACGTGCTTATGTCTTGACTTTACAGGCTAGAGAACAACATATTCGCCGTGAAAAAGCCAACTCTAACATTTGTTCAAATCAAAGTTTATTGGCTTTATTTGTTACGATATATTCTGCAATTATGGGTAAAAAAGGTATTAAAGAAGCGCAACAAAAATCCTTTAATGCAACCCATTACTTAGCTGAAGAACTGACCCAGTTAGATGGCTTTGATTATGCATTTAATCAACCATTCTTTAAAGATGTATGTTTAGAAACTCCACATGATCCACAGGTGTTACAAAAAGCATGTGAAGATAAAGGATTCTTTGCGCCATTAGTGATCGGTGAACATAATGGTAAACATCGCCTTTTGTTAAGCGCAACTGAAAAACGCACCAAACATGATATCGACACCTTAGTCGCAACTTTGGAGGTGGCATAAATGTATTATGATAATTTAATTTTTGAAATCTCAAAAGAAAACCATATTGGCTATAGTTTACCAGATTATGATATTCCGACGTATCATATACCGAAGAGTTTCAAACGAAAAGATGAACTATTATTGCCTGAAGTAAGTGAGTTAGAAGCTGTTAGACATTATACCAATGTCAGTTTTAAAAACTTTGGAATTGAAAAAGGGATGTATCCACTTGGTAGTTGTACCATGAAATACAACCCGAAAATCAATCAAGATATCAGTAACGATCCGCGTTTTAGTTTACATCCATATCAACCTGATCATACAGTACAAGGGCTCCTTGAAATTTATACTGAAACAGCGCGCATATTAGGTGAATTAAGTGGCCTTGATGCCTTCACATTGAACTCCTATGCCGGAGCGCAAGGTGAGTTACTCGGATTAATGATTATTAAGAAGTATCATCAAGATAATGACGATTTAAAACGAACTAAAATTATTGTGCCAGACAGTGCGCATGGAACAAATCCTGCGAGCGCAAGTGTGGCTGGTTTTGATGTGGTTGAAGTCAAAAGCAATGAAGATGGTACAGTTAATTTAGAAGACTTAAACAGTGTTTTAGGTGATGATATCGCTGGTATTATGTTGACAAATCCAAATACTTTAGGTATTTTTGAAAAAGATATTTTAGAAATCGCAGAGCGTGTCCATGGCGCAGGCGGGTTACTCTATTATGATGGTGCCAATCTGAATCCCATATTAGGGATAGCACGGCCTGGTGATATGGGATTTGATATCATGCATATCAACTTACATAAAACCTTCTCTACACCACATGGTGGTGGTGGTCCAGGTGCTGGACCAGTTGGTGTTAAAGCATCACTTAAGCATTTATTACCACAACCAGTTGTAAAGAAAACTGATGAAAGATATACAATTGAACATCACAACGATACAACAATTGGCCAAATTTCACAATTTTATGGGAATATGGGTGTTATTATCAAAGCCTATACCTACTTACTCTCGATTGGTAAAGAAAATTTCAAAAAAATTGGCCAAAACAGTGTGTTAAATGCCAACTATATTAAAGAATCATTAAAAGACCTATATCAATTACCATTTGAAAGAACTTGTAAACATGAGTTTGTCTTTAGTGGCATAAAAGATAAATCTACAGATGTTCATACGCTTGATATTGCGAAACGGTTACTTGACTTTGATATTCATCCACCAACGATTTATTTCCCACTAGTCGTTAAGGAAGCGATTATGATAGAACCACCCGAAACAGAAAGTAAAGATACGGTTGATCACTTCATTGACGTCATGAAAACTGTCGCAAAAGAAGCAATTACCGACCCAGAAACTGTTAAAACAGCACCACATACAACTGTGGTAAGACGCTTAGATGAAGCTGAAGCAGCTAGAAATCCACGTGTGAAATACCGTGATTTGATATGACATTTGATGTTGTTATCATTGGCGCAGGGCCAGGAGGATTTGATACCGCAATATATGCCAAGAAGCAAGGACTTAACGTCTTACTTATTGAAAAAGCATCACTTGGGGGTACCTGCTTAAACTGGGGATGTATTCCAACAAAGGCGATTTATCAAAACGCAAAAACATTAAAAACAATTCAAAATAGCCATACTTTTGGAATTGATGTGACTGATTTTTCAATTAATTTAGATACCATCAAAGAGCGTAAAGAACAAATTGTCAGTGACCAAATTAAAAATATTCAAACAACATTACAAAAATTGGATATTAATTATATTGAAGGCACTGCGCAAATAAAAGACTCCCATCATGTCCATGTCAACAATACCGTATATGAGACGAAATACATCATCATTGCCACCGGAAGTACCGTAAGTAAAATCACCTTTGAAGGCGATCATTTAGATATTGTTAAGACATCAAAAGAACTCTTAGACCTAGACACTATACCCACTCATCTAACTGTCATTGGTGGAGGCGTTATCGGAATAGAGATGGCTGCGATATTCCATGGTTTAGGCTCAGAAGTGGATGTAATTGAATACATGCCAAGTATTTTGCCTAGTCTTGATAGCGACATTAGTCGTCGGGCAAAAAGTTTACTTAAACGGAGTGGGATAAAATTTCACACAAAAGCAACCTTTGATAAAGTCACACAAGAAGATAGTCACTTTCTAGCGCATTATACAGAAAAGAACAAAACGAAATCGCTCATAACTGACACGATCTTAGTCGCAACAGGAAGAGCCCCAAACTTCGGCAACTTAAGACTTGAAGAAGTCGGCATTAATCACTCTAAAGCGGGCATAATTGTTAATGCGTTTAAGCAAACCAATATTGCCAATATCTATGCGATTGGTGATGTGAATGGTGAAAATATGCTTGCTCATAAGGCGACATATGATGGCTATCAAGCAATCAACCATATCCTCAATAAAACATCAGATATTCGTTTTGACTTAGTTCCAGGGGTGGTTTTTAGTTTTCCTGAAATAGCGTCAGTGGGAGTCAAAGAAGACGATCTAGAAAAAGGAACTTATGAAGTTCACAAGGCCTTATTTAAAGCAAACGCTAAAGCGCAGTGTCTAGGTGAAACAGAAGGCTATGCAAAACTTATCATTGATCATGACCGCTATGTCATTGGGACACATATTATTGGCCCACATGCATCTGATTTAATTCATGAATGTACAGCCTTAATGAATCAAAAGATTACAATTGATGCCTACGCTAATATCATCCATGCCCATCCAACCATTAGTGAAGTACTTGCAGATAGTGTTAAAGAACTTGTTTAGACATCCATTTGGATGTCTTTTTTTTGGCATAAAAAAAGTCCTGATTAATCAGGACTCATTTATTATTCATAAGCAAACTCGCTTTCTTCAAATGTATACACACCAAACGTTTGAATAACACTATCAAATGTTGGGATATTAATAAAACGATCTTGATAATTACCGTTTGCGATGACGCCAATACGGAATCGGTGAGCATCCAAACTACTACCTGGAATCGTATTTCCAGAATTATTCACATACCCATAAAAGCTATTAATCACTATACCTTCTATTGGATTGCCACTTTCATCTTCCATAAAAATGGGATTACCTGAATTTCCAGCTGCTCGTGCAAACAAAGAGCCTTTCATATTTAATCTAGAATTAACTGCATCAATGAAGATGGATTCTTCAGTATAAATAAACATGGCAGTTTCAGGTGCAATACTAGAAGAATTATGTGATTCATAGTGGCTTATGAAATGGATGTTATCATAGGCCATTAAAGTAAATCCCGCATTTTTACCATTGATTTCAATACCTTCAAAATCATCAAAATCGATAAATGTTTCACCTAAAACAAGTAGCGACCCTTCAAAGTCGATGGAACTTCCAGTTAAATATAAATCACCAAATACAACAGTAGTACCCGTATAACGTCCAATTGAATCAAGTGTCAAATCACCTAGTACAACGAGAGATTCTGTATCGCTAATACTCATATTCAAAGAGGATAACGTTAAATTACCATCATATACCCTGGATACAGTTTTTTTACCTTTAAAATTATAATCAATATTATTGGCAACATCAGTAATATTAATAAACGGGAAGTCAGCATCCCAATTATATTGATTGCTATTTCCTCCACCATTACCTCTGCCGTTACCTCTGCCGTTACCTCTGCCGTTACCGGCACCTAAAAAGCCTTCTAGCCAGCTACCACCATAGTTACCATTATTATTGGATTCACTACATCCACCTTGCGCAGAGCTACCTAACAAGCAACTATTATCTAAAATAGTTTGTTCTAAGTTATTCCATGTAGCACTAATCGTATCAACACCCGTTGGTGCCTCTTCATTAATGAAAGTAACAAAGTAATCTTGATAACTAAAGTCCCCAAAGAAATTTACAATGTTTGTCGAATCATTTTGTCCACTATTAAATGGTGCATTTTCATCAACAGGATTAAACAAGTTTGTATTGATCACAAATGGATCATTAAACAAGTTTGTATTGAACACAAATGGATTATTGTTACTAGTCGCATAGCAATTAGCCGAACAGTAGTCATATCCATTATTTTCATAAACAATTGTTTGATTATTTAAATAGGGGTAGTTTTCCTCAATATTATCCCCTGTTACAGCCTGATTAGGACCTCCATTAATTTCATAAGGTGCCATTTGTGATACCCATACGTTATTACCAAATAATCGTAATTCAGTAGCTTGGGGATCAACATAATATCCTCCATTCATTACCAAGGATCCGTTAGTTCCTATTTGATAATTAAACGGATTTAAGTTTTCAGTAGTAGTACCATAATTAGAGACATAACCATATTTGTAAATGACGTTACCATTACTTAATGTATAACTAAATTTATATGCACGACTCTCCGCTTCACCACTTACGCCATAACCATCCAAGTTATTTGTTTCATCGGTTACTACAACATTGTAAGCATTTAAAATACGCGGTATTTCTGTTGAATTAAACCCATCATAATCGCCTTCTGTTGCGTCATCGGATAAGTAAGCTTCCCATTCAGCAATTGATTGATCAATTAAGGCTTTAGCGGTATTTTCAGAATTGACATTATCAAGTTGTATATTTGTCTGACCCGCTAGATTAATTGATAATTGCGTAATAGTAGATACGCTAAAAGTCAATACAGTGATAATAATTAACGCAACACTAAGAACACTTCCGCGATTATTAAGAAGTGGCGTTTTAATTAATGAATTCTTTAATTGTTTTAACATATGATACCTCCTTTAAAAATGATTAAATAAGTAACGTTGTAACGTAAGTTTGTGAATCAACACGTGATCCATCGTTAAACTCAAAGGTAATGGCAAGTGTGAGTTGTAAGACACCTTCATCACATTTTTCAACACTTAAGTCACATGTTCCTGGATCTATACTAATGAGTTCTAATGTTGTTCCCGTTGTAAAAAATACATTGTTCGAGTGAATTCTAACTCCTTCATAGGTAATGATTTGGTTAATCTTATCATATACCAACCGTTCTGTTACTGGATTACTATAATCACGTTGAATGACACCATTTTCATCAAGTGTAATATCATATTCATGTGTGAAATCAATTACTGTTTGTGTTTTAGAGTTTTCTATTAATTCGACAGATTGAACTTGAAGTTCAAAAAGGTTAAGTCGTATTTGTTCAACGAAAATATAACTCTCTGTCTTCATTCTATCACGAACTTCTAAATCTGAACGAGCTTGTACACTTAAAGTTAATATACTTAGTAAGGTTGTAATAACAATACTTCCAACTACAATTGAAATGAGCAGTTCTAATAATGTTAATCCATTATTATTCTTGAGGTTTTTAATCATTTGTAATCAACCCGCTTAAAATAATAACACCACGAGGATCGTCTTCATATTGAATCCAAACAGTAACCCGAAGTAAAGATGGGTTAGGGTCAGTCGACGCTGTTATTTCCTCAATTTCAGTTTTGACTTCTGGAGGGATGTCTGTATTTGAAGGGGATGTTAAGTCGTCTATATATGCCTGGGGCAAGTTATAATCATAGATAAATGCTCGATATGTCGTATCATCAAACGATAAATTATTCCATATTTGAGCAAAGATTTGATTACAAAAATCTTCATCTGTTTGAGTCGGTAGTAGTGTACAATTTGTCTCATTAAGTTCAATAAAGTAATCTGCATTAGTGTTCGCATCATTTACTAATGATTCAAGATCACTAAAAGTTAATTTCCCTATTCCATAAAGTGTTCCTTGGGCAACACTTGTGGCGCTACGGCGATTGTGCATCCGGTAATTTATTTCAATATTATCGACTAAAGATGATAACAATGGAACGATGATTGTTGTGGTAATCACAATGATTGCTAATAACTCAACTAATGAGAATCCTTTATCATTTTTGACCATGTCATCATCTCCTTTCATTATAATACATAAATATTATACCACTATTTAATAGATATGTAAATTAGAATGTTACGGTAGTGTCAAGAATTTTGTGTAAATAGAGTAACTTCAATAAGTGTCTAGAGAATAGTTCATCTTTTTAGTTCGAGTATGTTTTATTGAATAGTAGGTTTATTTCATATTGTGCTTTTCCAAATCCTTTGTGTATACGATGTTTAAATTTAGAATTGTAGTCCATGGCGTATGAGACCAAGGAGCGTTCTAGTGAAGTAATGTTAGGAAACTGTTCTTTGCGTTTTGTGAATCGTTTTAATTGTTTATTAAAGCCTTCAATCAGATTCGTAGTATACAAACTTGGTCGGATAACTTTGGGGAAATCATAAAACGAAAAGAGACTTTCATTGGCTAATAGATGTCTCACCATAGTAGGATACTGTTTCTTCCACATCGTTACGAAGTCTTCAAGAGCTAGTTTCGCTTTATCTTTTGAGGATGCACGGTAAACATTCTTCAAGGTATCTAACACCGTTGAACGATCCTTTGTCCGTACTTTATGACTGACATTACGAGCGATATGGACCCAACACGTTTGATGACGTGCTTTAGGGTAAAAAGATTCGATTGTAGATTTGATTTCTTTGAGTCCATCGGTGACAAAAAGCAGCGTTTGATGAACACCACGTGTTTTAAGATTCTCCAATAGACCTTTCCAGTTATACGCTGATTCTGTTGGATGAATCTCATAGGTGAGTAATTCTTTGTATCCTTCAGGGGTGATTCCTACAGCGAGATAAATTGCCTCTCGTTCCACAGTATCTCGTTTCAATGGTAAGTGTGTCGCATCAAGATAGATGACGGTATACCGTTTATGTAAAGGCCGTTCATGAAACGCTTTAACATGTGATTCCATGACTTGTGTTAGATTTGATACGGTTTGTTTCGAATAATGATGACCACAAGCGATATCACTTGTGGTCATCCCTTTACGGTAAAGATGAATACCCGTCGATTCAAGCGTATCATCATGTCTTCGATAGGGTTCTAATGTTTGGTTAATAAATTCTCCATTACGGTCTCTTGGTATGTTGAGACTTAATTCACCAAATTCACTCTTGATTGTTCGGTTGTATGATCCATTACGACTGTTTCCGGTGTTGAATCCAGCACGATCATACTTATCATAGTGTAAAAAGGCACTTAATTCTATTTTTAATAGCTCATTAATCACTTTTTCAAGGTGAAATCTAAAAATTTCTTTAATATTTCCACCATTTATTAGCGTTTTTGTCATTTCTTTGGTAAAATTATCCATGAGGAACCCTCTTTCTTGTGGTAGTTTTGTCCAAACTCTATTATACACGATTGAGAGTTCCTCTTTTAATTTATTTACACAAAATATTTTACACTATCTGTTACTGACCGAAAGTGATTTTTTATTGATATTATTTTGTAAAATATTCATATTTATAGTATAATAATTTTAGTATATAGATTTTAGGTTGGGTGATTTAATGAATACACAGTTTAAAAATAGTAGTTTGGGATTTTACTTATATGCATTTATCATCGTGATAATTGTCGTTGCCTCAGTGTTTGTTTTTTGGTATATGACAACAGGATATCGTCTAGGGACATATCCAGAAGAAACACGTCTTGGTAGTGTATATATTGGAGGATTGCGAGAAGAAGATGTTATACCCAAAATGAATGATAAAACAGCTATTTGGTATAATGATGACTCAATTATCTTCCAGTTAGAATATCAAGGATACGATTATGAATTTGATCGTGACTTGTTTTATTTTGACTTAGAACTCTCGACGTATAATATTAATGATGGTCTAACGAATCCAGTTTATGTCAATTATCAACAAAATGATCGTGAGCTTGTGCTATCTGAAATTCAAAGTTTACCGTTCTTGCAAGGGGTCATTGATAATGTTGATTTAGAAGCATTGATTGGAGATATTTTAGATGATGCGGCGTTGATGAAATCATATTCAACGAAGCATGTTGAAGATTATATCATTGACCCAAGTGCCTCTGAAGAAGTTATTTCAACAGCTACATTTTATGTTCCTGACACAGTCGATATTGATATGTTTTTAGATCATATTAATAGTGTTTATACTGATGGTAGAATCATTAGTCAGGAACAAGTTTTGTTTGATATGATAGAGATTTTTGGTGGCACCTTAGACGATGCAGAAATGTCTTTATTATCATCTGGGATGCTTGCGTTAATACAACAATCGAACTTTTATATTAATGAAGTCCATTACAATCCAATTTTCACTAACAACAATTATACAATAGATACCTATCCATATTTTGGAAGAAACGCCAAAATCAATCAAATTGTTGATGAAAACTTTACATTTTATAACCCGAATGAATCTGATTATTACTTTACATTAGAAAAGGTAAATGAAAATGAAGGAACAATTTCACTTCATGGCTTACCGTTTGTGTCAACAATTGAGGTTACTGTTGAGGAAACAGAAGTGCCTTTCATCACACAAACAACCACTAATAGTGATCTATTACAAAACGGATACAACGGTGTCATTGTAGAAGTGCACAGAACAATTACGGATATATATGATAATGTAGAAAGTGAACAAATGATTGTATTTGAATTTTATCCACCAATTAAGGAAATCATTTTAGAATAAGTGCTTATAAGGAAGTGATTTGATGGCAAGGAATGTACAAAAACGCTTAGGTGATGTGCTTTATGAACAAGGTGTCATAACCGAAAAGCAAATCAACGAAGCTTTACGTAAACGTGATAAAGGGGAAAAAATAGGAGAAGCCTTAATTCGCTTTGGCTATTGTACTGACTCACAAATTGTAGATGCGTTAAGTGCCTCTTTAGGAATTAAACGTGTCAATTTGCAATTGTTGTATATCGATGAGAGTGTTTTAAAACTTTTAGATGAAGAGTTTGTTACAAAAGCAAGGATTATGCCGATAAATATTCGTGGTCGCCGTATTGTTATTGCGACTAACGATCCTTTAGATTTCCCAACAATTGAAAATGTCCGCTTAAGAACAGGGATGAATGTTGAAACTGTTCTGGCAACACAAGATGATATTGATACCGCCATTGCGAGATATTATGGTTTTTCAAAAACCTTAAAATCCTTAGGAATTGAAGTTAAGGAAGAAAAAAAAGAAGAAGAAAAATTTTATGAAGAATTAATTCGTGATCCAGAAGATGATTCAAATACGAGTCCAATTATACAACTTGTGAATCAAATTTTACTCACGGCCGTTAAATCAGAAGCATCAGATATCCATATTGATCCTACAGATATCGAGTTTAAAATACGATACCGTATTGATGGTGTGTTAGGTACTGAAAGAACACTACCGAAAGTGATCTTACCTAAATTAATTTCGCGGATAAAAGTTATGTCACATATGGATATTACTGATACTAGAAAACCTCAGGATGGTCGGATTAAAACGATTATTGAAGGTAGACCAATTGATTTACGGATATCAACTTTGCCGACTGTACGGGGTGAAAAAGCCGTAATGCGTGTTCTGGACTTAAGTCGAGATACAAAAGGACTTGACCGTCTTGGATTAACCGCAAATGAGCGTAAAATCTTTGAACGCCTCATTTCAAGGCCAAATGGAATAGTCTTAGTCAGTGGACCTACCGGTAGTGGTAAAACCACCAGTTTATACGCAGCATTAGATCAATTAAATGCGGATGATGTCAATATTATCACTGTAGAGGACCCTGTAGAGATTGAATTAGAAGGGGTTAATCAGGTCAATGTTAACCGTGATATTGATTTTACCTTTGCCAATGCCTTAAGAAGTATTTTACGTCAAGATCCCAACATCATTATGGTTGGGGAGATCCGTGATACTGAAACAGCTGAAATCGCTGTTAAAGCCTCTTTAACAGGGCACTTAGTCCTTAGTACAATCCATACCAATAGTGCTGTAAAAACCATTACACGTCTTGTCGACATGGGAATTGATGCATTTTTAGTTGCCTCTAGTTTAAGTGGGGTTATCGCTCAGCGCTTAGTACGATTAGTCTGTACTGAATGTGCCACTGATGATCAACCAAGTAAGTCAGAACAAGAAATTTTAGATAAACACAATATAGAAATCAAAACAATCAAGCATGCTCACGGATGTGAACATTGTAATAATAAAGGCTATAAAGGCCGTACAGCAATCTTTGAAATGCTTGATGTCAATGATGAAATTATTCGTTTAGTATCAAATGAAGCACCTGAATATGAGATACTAAAACAAGCGCGTGAAGACGGTATGAATTTGTTGATTGAAGCTGGTCTTGAAAAAGTGAAACAAGGCATAACAACAATTGAGGAAATCATGCGGATTAGTCTGGATTAGAGGGATACAATGAAAATATATGATTACAGATATCGCGCAAAACGTTTAAAAGATGGTAAGGTCATTAAAGGTATCACAGAAGCGCCGTCTAAAGTAATGGTTGATAAGTTCTTACAAGAACGTGGATTAAAGCCAATTGAAATTTACCAACAAAAATCGATTATTCAAGAACTAAATCGAATCAGCTTCGGTCGCGTTATTAAAGAACAAGACTTAATCTTTTACTTACGGCAGTTAAACTCACTCCTGCGTTCTGGAGTCAAACTCAACGAAGCCAGTGAGATGCTTGCGACACAACAAAGTAATAAACAAGTCAGACGTATTTTGTATGGAATATTTTATGAAGTTAATAGTGGAACCAGCTTAGCTGATGCTTATCAAGAATACCCCAATGATTTTCCAGAAATTTTAGTATCGATGATTCGCATTGGTGAAACAACCGGTAACTTAAAAGACGCATTAGATGAAATCGTTGATTATTTTGAGTCACAACACAAAATTAAGGCCTCCATCAAACAAACATTAATGATGCCTATTATCTATTTAACTGTAGCCTTTATGGTTGCAATCTTCATCTTTGTTTATGTTATGCCAAACTTTGAAGATATGTTTAGCAGTACCGAAGGTGTCGAAATGCCACCTGTTACCCGGTTATTTATTGATGTTGGTAACTTCTTAACTGACTATGCCTTATTCTTAATAGTCGGATTGATTGCCTTCGTCACAATCTTTATATTAGCCAAGAGATACTCGAAAAACTTTCAACGGTTTTTATCGTATGTTGGTATCAAAGCACCCATTATTGGATCGATTGTTAAATTGAATAATTTATCGCGCATTTCAGCAACACTTTCGCAAATGTTAAATGCCCACGTTCCCTTACAAGAATGTTTAGTCGTAACATACGACACCTTGAACAATCAAATCTACAAAGATCTTGTTGTTGAGGCGCAAAAGAATGTCAATGGTGGAGAGTATATGTCTAAAGCCTTTGAAGGCCATTACGCCACAGAGGTTATCTTCACAAGGATGATTAGTGTTGGTGAACAAACGGGAGAACTTGGTAAAATGTTATCAAACTTGAGTGATTTTTATGAAAGTGATAGCGAAGTAAAAATCGACCGAGTTAGAAAAGCACTCGAACCTGTGTTGCTTATTTTAATCTTTACAATAGTTGTCATAATGCTTTTAGCCATTATGTTACCTAGTCTTTCATTTACATCTCAAATTTAGAAATATTCTAATTGACTACTTAACAAAAAAAAGTCATATAAGAAATTGACTTTTACAATATTTAATGGTATATTTAAAATAACTTGTATTTCAAGCAAAACTAAGGAGGAAAATAAAATGAATAATAAAGGTGTAACTTTAATTGAACTTTTAATCGTAATTGTTGTATTAGGAATTATCAGTGCATTTGCAATCCCAGCAGTAGGAAACATTATTGAAAATACTGAAAAAGGTGCTGTATATAACGATGCATTACAAATTGAAAATGCGGCTAAGTTGTATTGTCAAACAAATGCTACTAACACTGAATGTGACGGGACAGATGGACGCCAAATTTACTGGACACAATCAGAGATTGATGGAGCGGGAACAATTGATCAAAATGAGCCGCTTAACTCTTATGTAGATAGTTTTGATAGTTCTGATTATAGTTCTATTACTATAACATATGACACTAATAGTGCAAATGGATGGGTAATTCAGTTAGAAGCAGCTGGTGCTACAGGTGCATTAGAGTGGACTGATGGTGGAACTACGGCAAATGATGGCCAAGGACCAGATGATTTATCACCAAGTGATTTATCTAAAGATTCCGTAACTGAAGATCAAGAATAATCATTTCTAAGAGCCTTTATGGCTCTTTTTTCTTTGCTTATAGTATTTTTTATAAAAATAGTGTAAAATATTAGATGGTGATTACATGAATTATTTAATAATAGCTTTGACAGGTTATATGTTTATTTTAGGAACCTTATTTGGATCATTTTTTAATGTTGTTGGGATTAGAGTGCCTCGAGGAGAATCTATTCTAGGGCGTAGTCATTGCCCTAATTGTAATAAAATACTAGGTGTTTTAGAGCTAATTCCTATATTAGGATATATTTTTGTTGGGGGAAAATGTAAAAGTTGCCATACACCTATTTCGGTCAAATATCCTATTATGGAATTTATAACGGGAGTACTATTTGCGTTTTCATTTGTACTTTTATATGATAATGTGGTAGAATATATAGTAATAGTACTATTTATATCACTAATGGTTATTGTCACAGTAAGTGATTTATATTACCGAACAGTCCCTGATAAAATCTTACTGATTTTCTTACCGGTCATTTTTATCTTGCGTATTGTCTCACCACTTGAACACTGGTATGATGGCATTATTGGTGGATTATTAGGATTTGGCTTTTTGTATTTAGTTGCTTGGTATGGTAAAAAGCGCTTTAAAAAAGAAGCTTTGGGTGGTGGCGATATCAAATTATATGCCATTATTGGATTGGTTTTAGGATATGAGACGGTCTTCTTATCACTCTTTTTTGCTGCATTATCAGGTTTAATTGTTAATCTAATTGTCGGTAAAAAAGAAGGATATATTCCGTTTGTACCGTTTATCTTTTTCGGTTCACTCATTGCTTACTTTTATGGCAATCAAGTTTTAGATTGGTATATGGGACTATTAATTTAGGAAGAAGGTGTACATATGGCTAGACTTACCTTGAATTGTTTTTTTACAGATAAAGAGTTTAACTTTATTGAAAAACCAGATGGTTACAACATGAAGAAGTTAAAATATTCTAGTGTGAAATTGCCACCTGGTACAATTGAAAATGGGATAATTTACAAAGAAGAAAAACTCTCAAAAACATTAAAAGAGACGTTTAAACTATTTAAAATTAAAGCCCGTCGTGTGAATTTAATCATTCATGAAGAACTATTTACATTTCGGAAAATAGAAGTACCGATTATTTATAAACCTCAAGAAATTGGTGAATACTTACGCTCACAAATCGGTAAAACAATTATGATTCCGTTTGAAAATATGCAGATGGATTATATCATTCATGAAAAGAACTCAGATTCGTATGAGGTTATCATGTTTTATGCCCCCAGCGATGAGTTAAAGAGTTATATAAACCTATTTTATGAAATGAATATGCAAGTTGTGAGAAGCGATATCCCACCACTAAGTCTTCATCGTTTATATTACTACAGGAAATATGAAGACAGTGAAATTCAATTTGAACGTGATATCATGTTTTTAGCAATTTTTGATGATACGTATTCGTTATATATATTTGACCAAGAAATTCCCATCTTCTCATTAGTACAAAATATGGGAATATCTGAATTACAAGGAGAATCTTACCTTGAAAAACTTGATCAAGAAATAGCCAAAATCAGTAATTACTATCGCTTTAATTTAAATGATGGCGATCGGATGGTCGAGAAAATTGTCTTATTTAATATGTCGACCAAGTTCTCAAATGAACAAATTCATACGTATTTTTATGAAGAAGGTAATCCTACTGAAATGCAAGTCTTTGATATGAAGACTGTCAGTAAAATTGTTGATACATTAATCGATCGTGAATGTTATATTCCACTTGCTGCAAGTTTAATGAATCCGAAAGGAATGTGGTAATATGGCAAAACGGTATGTCTATCAAAAGAATGAATCAGGTATCAGTGATTTTGTATATGTGGATTTACTGCCAGAAGTTAAGCGCGCTAGACAGTTTAATGTTAATGTTGTTATCGCCTTACTCTTAGGCGTTGTGCTGTCATTTATCTTTATCTATATGCCTTACCGTGATGCGACGATTGAGATGGAAGAATTAAATGGCTTAAACAATGATTTAAAACATGAAAAAACACTGACTCAAGAAGAAATCACAGGGTATGAAATAGATTTATCAGTGATTGACTTTCAAGAAGATATTGCCCAAATTGAAGAACAACGTATAAATTTTAACAACTATGTTGATGACTTAGAATTAATTACACAAGTGAATAGTGGTCGTATTACCAATGTATCCTATAACCAGGATATTAGCCAAATAGAAATTGATGTAGCAATTGTTACACCGTTTTCTTATAACATTTTAAATAATCAAATACTCAATTTAAATTGGGTCACATCATCAACCTATTCAACACCACAACGTTTTGATGGCGATGTTGAATATAAATCAACCTTTACCATTGAGGTGACTACTGATGTTGAATAGAAAAGCAACGAACTATATCTTTTATGGGATACTTGTCTTAATTGTTGGTTTAGTCTTTCTCGTAAGAAGTATTGTTTTAGGTAACATTAATGAAATAAACTCAAATATACATAACGAAAATATTCGCTTACAAAATGAAATAGAAGAATTAGAACTACTAATCTCTGAATATAGAGATGTTCAAACAGCTGACTTATATAATCTATATAACATTGTACCGAATGTCTTCACATCTGAAGGCCTTACCTATAAAACTGTTGCCATGTTAGAAGAACTCGGTGTTGATGAAAGTAACGATATGCAACGAACAGTCTATGTTAATCAAGATGTCTCATTTCCGAGTGAAACATCCTTAGCAGAGATTAACGAAAATTACCATGTTGTCCAAGTCGAAGTCTTTTTCACAACACAAGATGAAAGTATTGTTAATGGGTTCATTGACGCATTATATAATTCTGATCAACTCTTTATTATTCGTAACTTAGAATATGAAACACCACAAGGAAGTAATTATGTGGCTGTGACGGTTGATTTTCTTGCTATTTATGCTTTAGACGAATAAAGGAAAGCTAATTTCTAGCTTTCC
Organism: Candidatus Izemoplasma sp.; assembly: GCA_036172455.1. Taxonomy (NCBI): domain Bacteria; kingdom Bacillati; phylum Mycoplasmatota; class Mollicutes; order Candidatus Izemoplasmatales; family Candidatus Izemoplasmataceae; genus Candidatus Izemoplasma; species Candidatus Izemoplasma sp. Next base: position 158,398 of record JAXKVY010000001.1, on the reverse strand, counting down.
TTATTTTTTATATAGCTATCAATTTCTTCTTTTAACGCATCAAACATCTCGCTTTGTTTAACTTTACGCTTAATTTTTCCTTTAACAAATAATAACCCTTCTTCTTTCCCCCCTGCAATGCCAATATCAGCACTTTTAGACTCGCCAGGACCATTGACTGCACACCCCATAACCGCTACAGTGATATCAGTATCCAATGACTCTAAATAACTTTCCACTTGTTCAACTAAAGGAAACATATCATATTGTAATCGGCCACATGTTGGACAACTAACAATATGGGGTTTTTGATACAAATCCAAACTAGCAAGTAACTCTTTTGCGACACGAATTTCTTCTACAGGGTCAGTTGACAGACTGACTCGAATGGTGTTTCCAATGCCTTCATGTAGTAAAATTCCGAGGCCAACAGCACTTTTAATCGTTCCCCCAAACTTCGTACCTGCTTCAGTAATCCCTAAGTGTAGCGGATACGAGAAAATGTCAGAGGCTATACGATATGCTTCAACGGTCATCTTAACCTCAGAGGCTTTTAATGATATTGCTATATCATTAAATCCCAGTTCTTCAAGGATGGCGACATGATACTTGGCACTTTCGACCATCGCCTTAGCTGTTTTACCATATTTCTTCATGATCGATTTTTCTAATGAGCCAGCATTTACTCCAATCCGAATTGGAATCTGTTTAGTTTTACATGCGTCCACGACTTGTTTAATACGGTCTTTATCACCAATATTGCCAGGATTAATCCGTACTTTATGAATCCCACTGTCAATAGCTTTTAGCGCTAATCTATAATCAAAATGGATGTCTGCGACAAGGGGAACAGAAGTGGCGTTGATAATCGTTTTTAATGCTAAAGCATCATCGTGATCTAAAACGGCTAGCCTAACAATTTCGGCGCCGGCGGTCGCTAATGTATTTATCTGTCTTATTGTGGCATCAATATCTTTTGTTTTTGTTGTCGTCATTGTTTGAATAACGACATGGTCATTACCACCAATTTGTATATCTTTAACATGGATTGCTTGTGTTTCATTACGTCTCATTTTATCACCAGTTCCATTATACAATAGTTTGACAAAAAAGTCATAACCTATTGCTTTTTTTGAAAATAAATGATATATTAATAAAGACTTTTGGTAAGGAGGAATACTATGAGAACGCAATACACATTAAAATGTACAGAATGCGGTAGTGAAAATTATCGTTATGATAAAAATAAACGGACACATTCGAGCCGTATGGAAATGCAGAAGTATTGTCCTAAGTGCAATAAAAAAACACTTCATAGAGAGAAAAAATAATAAAAAACTTCTTCCAAAGAAGTTTTTTTCATAAGAGGTGAAAGAGATGAAACAATGGATTATTGGAATCGATGTTGGTGGAACAACTGTTAAAATTGGAAAATTCTCGCGCATTGGTGACTTAATTAAAAAGTGGGAGATTCCAACCAATACAAGTAATCATGGAAGCCACATATTAAAAGACATTTATGATGCAATTAAACGAGAAATTCCTAACTTAGATGACATTCATGGCTATGGCTTTGGTGTCCCTGGTCCAGTGCATGATAACTTTATTGAAGTTGCGGTTAATTTAGGATGGAAAGATGTTGATTTACCGAAAACATTTGGCAAACTGGTGAATAATGATAATATCGTTGTTGCAAATGATGCCAATGTTGCAACACTTGGTGAAGCAGCTTTTGGGGCTGCGAAAGGACTATCTAATGTTGCATTAATTACATTAGGAACTGGTGTAGGTAGTGGTCTTGTCATTAATAATATGATTATTGATGGGGTAAATGGTAATGCTGGTGAAATTGGTCATATGGCGATTCATTCTGACTATCACTTTCCATGTAACTGCGGTAAAGTTAACTGCTTAGAGACATTTGCCAGTGCCTCGGGCGTACGAAATCTCTATCATGCAATCAATGAACGGTATAATGAAAATTCAATATTAGATGATATGGCCAATCCTAGTGCCAAACAAATCTTTGATGCGGCCAAACAAGGTGATAGATTAGCAACACAAGTTACTGATGAAGTGGCAGATGCAATTGGATATGGATGTCATGTATATGCGATGTTAGTCAATCCAAAACGCATTGTGCTTGGTGGCGGTTTAGCTAAAGCAGGTGATTTCTTATTAACACGTGTACAAAAGGCATTCACAGAGTATGTATTTGATCCAGTAAAAGATACTGAAATCGTCTTAGCAACCTTGGGGAATGATGCAGGGATTTATGGAGCAGCTGAGATGGTGAGACCATAATGGTTCATGCAATTATGAATTTCTTCACTGAAAACACCTATATTATTAATGAAGATAATCGCTGTTACATTATTGATCCAGGTGCTGACTTAGAAGAAATTGTTTCATATATTAATACCAAAGACTTTGATGTTGAAGGGATATTATTAACACATGGCCATTTTGATCATATTTTATATATCAATGACGTGGTAAATACATATCAATGTCCTGTATTCATACATGAAGACGAACGAAACTTTTTATTTGATCCATCCCTGAACCTATCTTCAACAATCAGTAAAAATATTGTCTTTAAACATAAACAGTTAATTCATACATTCAGCACACCATTTACACTTAAATTAAAGGATGTATCAATTACTGCCTATCACACGCCTGGTCATACACGCGGGGGCGTGATTTATCATTATAAAGATATGCTTTTTACGGGAGATACATTATTCAAAGGAACGATCGGACGCAGTGATTTGCCGACATCTGATAAAAAAGCATTAATGTCATCATTAAAACACATTAAATCTACCTTTGAAGATAATACCTTACTTTATCCAGGTCATGGGCCATTTACAACGTTAATTGAAGAAAAAACTGATAATCAATTCCTAAAAATGTTATAGAAAAGCCATTTTTGGCTTTTTTTTAGTTTTTTAGCACTCATGACTTGACAGTGCTAATTATATATTATATAATACTGTTAGCAATCATCAAAGTAGAGTGCTAATGGAGGTGGAACAATGATTACCGAACGACAGAAAGATGTCTTAAAATTGATTATTGAAGAGTACATAAAAACAGCAGAACCAATTGGTTCTCGTACGCTCTCAAAAATGCTCGATGTGTCCCCAGCAACCATTCGAAATGAAATGGCTGACTTAGAGGATGCTGGTCTAATTGAAAAGACCCATACATCAAGTGGACGTATCCCATCAGAATCGGGATATCATTATTATATAGAAGAAATTGTCAGCGATGATGAAGCGTATGCAAAAAGTTTTGAAGTGCTTGATGAATTGTTTCAAAACAAAGACATCAAACGTGATGAAGCCATAACACAAGCCATTAACTTGTTGTCACAGTTAACAAACTATACAACGATTGCTTTAGGACCAACAGCGTATGGTTCAAAAGTGAAAAAAATAGAGTTTGTTCCCTTAAGTGATTCAACGGCATTGTTATTAGTCATCACCAATAATGGACATGTAGAAAGTAAAAACATTCAAGTTCCATCGAACACAACACAAGATAACATAAAACGTGTTATTGAAATCTTTAATGAGATTCTTTATGATTGTCCTATTGGACAAGTTAGTGAAAAACTACATTATGAGATTAATAAAGAGCGAATTAAAGACCTGATGATTTATAATCAATCAATTATTGATGTGTTCTTAGAAGCATTTACCAAGTTCACCAAAAGCAAACACTACTTATCTGGTAAAAATAATATGTTATATCAACCGGAGTTTAGTGACATTAATCGCATGCGTGAACTTTTAACCTTCTTTGAACAAAATGATATTTTTAAACTTGTTGAGAATACCAGTGAGCATGGATTAAGTGTTCGTATTGGTAAAGAAAACAAAGTTAGTGCAATGCGTGATTGTACCGTTATTAGCGTTCCTTATCAATTAGATGATAAAGACGGCGGAACAATTGCAATTGTCGGCCCAACGCGAATGGAATACCAAAAAGTTATTCCATTAGTAAAATATTTGGCCGCACACATGTCAAAATTATATAAGGAGTAAAGACACAATGAGTAAAAAGAAAAAAGATGTCCTTAATGATAAGGAAACCATCAAGGATGTTGATGCCGTAAAAAAGGATGTTGAGTCTTCTGATTTAGATGAAGAAAAAACAGACATTGAAACGGAATCGACAGAAGAAGAAACACTCACTCAAGAAGAACAATTACAACAAGAAATTGATGAGTTGAAGAGTGAAATTTCAGAATTACAAAAAGAAGTTTTAAAGCAACATGCTGATGTTGAAAATACCAAGAAACGTTTGGAAAAGCAACATGTAACAGACAGAAAATACGCAGCCTTTGGTATTGCAAAAGCATTAATTGAACCCCTTGATAACTTTGATATGGCACTGAGTCATATGAAAGATGACGATAAAACAAAGTCATTTATTCAGGGCTTTAAAATGATTAACAAACAGCTTCATCAAGCCTTAGAATCTGAAGGCGTAAAAGAAATTGATGCGCTCGGTGAAGAATTTGATCCGAAATATCACCAAGCGGTAATGAAGGAACCATCAGATGATACAGATTCTGATATAGTCATCGAGGTTTTACAAAAAGGATATATGTACAAAGATCGAGTCATTAGACCAGCAATGGTAAAAATTAGTGAATAGGAGTGAATAAACATGGGAAAAATGATCGGAATTGATTTAGGTACCACAAACTCGTGTGTAGCAGTAATGGAAGGGAAAGATCCAAAAGTTATTGCTAATGCAGAAGGCGCACGCACAACACCATCGGTTGTGGCATTCAAAGATGGAGAAATTCAAGTCGGAGAAGTTGCAAAGCGACAAGTTATTACAAACCCTAATACGGTTTCTTCGATAAAACGTAAAATGGGGACTCAAGAAAAAGTTGAGGTTAATGATAAAGAATATACCCCACAAGAAATCAGTGCAATGATTCTACAAAACTTAAAGAAAACAGCAGAAGAATATTTAGGACATGATGTCAAAGAAGCTGTTATCACGGTACCTGCATACTTTAATGATGCAGAACGTCAAGCAACAAAAGATGCCGGTAAAATTGCCGGATTAGAAGTAAAACGTATTATCAATGAGCCAACAGCAGCAGCGCTTGCATATGGAATTGATAAGACAGATCAACATCAAACGATTTTAGTTTATGACCTTGGTGGAGGAACTTTTGATGTATCTATCTTAGATTTAGCTGATGGAACATTTGAAGTTGTATCAACAGCCGGAGATAATCGTTTAGGTGGCGATGATTTTGATCAAAAAATTATCGATTACTTAGTAAAAGAATTCAAAAAAGAAAATGGTGTCGATTTATCAAAAGATAAAATGGCATTACAACGTTTAAAAGACGCTAGTGAAAAAGCGAAAAAAGACTTAAGTGGTGTGTCATCAGCACAAATCTCATTACCATTTATCAGTGTGGGACCAGATGGACCACTTCACTTAGAACAAACACTTAGCCGTGCAAAATTCAATGAATTAACCGCTGACTTAGTAGAAAAAACAATGGGACCTGTTCGTCGCGCATTAAAAGATGCGTCAATGACGAAAAATGATATTCACCAAGTATTATTAGTTGGTGGATCAACACGTATTCCAGCAGTTCAAGAAGCTATTAAAAATGAATTAGGTAAATCACCAAATAAAGGTGTCAACCCTGATGAAGTTGTGGCTATGGGTGCGGCTATCCAAGCAGGTGTCTTAGCTGGTGATGTTAAAGATGTCTTATTATTAGACGTTACACCGTTATCACTAGGAATTGAAACACTTGGTGGTGTATTTACAAAACTTATTGAACGTAATACAACCATTCCAAGCTCTAAGTCACAAGTATTTAGTACTGCACAAGATAACCAACCAGCTGTAGACTTGCATGTCTTACAAGGAGAACGTCCAATGGCTAAGCAAAACAAAACATTAGGACGCTTCCAATTAACAGATATTCCACCAGCACCGCGTGGTGTACCACAAATTGAAGTATCATTTGATATTGATGCGAATGGTATCGTTAATGTAAAAGCTAAAGATTTAGGTACTGGTAAAGAACAATCCATTACAATAAAAAATGATACAGGATTATCTGAAGAAGATATCGAACGCATGGTTAAAGAAGCGGAAGAAAACGAAGAAGCAGATAAAAAACTAAAAGAAGAAGCAGAATTACGCAATGAAGCAGATCAACTGGTTTTCCAAACACGTAAGGCAATTGATGACTTAGGTGAAACAGTAACAGATGATGAAAAAGCTGATGCAGAAGCGAAAATCGAAGCTGTCGAAGAAGCTTTAAAAGATGATGACTTAGATGCGATTAAAACAGCGAAAGAGGCATTACAAGAAACAGCACAAGAATTAGCGACAAAAGCATATCAACAAGCACAAGAGGCACAACAAGCGCAAGAACAAGCAGCTGGTGAAGCCGCAGGTAATGCTGATAGTCAAGATGATGATGTTGTAGACGCAGACTTCGAAGAAGTCGATGAATAAACAATCACGATATGAAGCAGATTTTCTGCTTCATATCTTCTGATAAAGAGGTGAGAAGATGAGCGAAAAACGAGATTACTATGATGTGCTCGGGATTAGTAAAGATGCAGATGATGCAGCAATTAAAAAGGCGTATCGCCAACTAGCTAAAAAATACCATCCTGATGTATCCACCGAGCAAGACGCAGAACAAAAGTTTAAAGAAGTCCAAGAAGCTTATGAAGTATTAAGTGATTCACAAAAACGCGCTCAATATGACCAATTTGGTCATCAGGCTAATAACGGCCAAGGGTTTAACACCTCTGGGTTTGGCGGATTCGACTTTGATATCAATGATATCTTTTCAAGTTTCTTTGGTGGAGGCGCTGGTGGTGGTCGTCAAGGTAGTGGACCACGTCGTCGAAAAGGACAAGATATTCAACGACGTATGCGTGTATCATTTGAAGAAGCCGTATTTGGAGCTAAAAAGAAAATTCGTGTGACAGCGCATAAAGAATGTCCAACCTGTCATGGATCAGGTGCACATTCGAAAAAAGATATTAAAACCTGTTCAAAATGTCATGGACAAGGAACGGTTGTCGTTGAACAACAATCGTTATTTGGACGCACTCGAACCCAAACAGCCTGCCCAGTATGTGGTGGGACTGGAAAAGAAATTACAAAGAAATGTAATACCTGTAATGGTGAAGGTGTTGTATCGAAAAATAAAGAGATTGAAGTATCAATACCTGCCGGAATTGATAGTGGCCAACAAATTCGCTTAGAAGGATATGGTCATAAAGGTCATAACGGTGGCCCAGCAGGCGACTTATATATCTTGTTTGAGGTAAAAAATCACGAAATCTTTGAACGTCATGGCGATGATGTTGTTGTGCACATGCCAATAACTATTACACAAGCAACTTTAGGTGATAGTATCAAAGTGCCAACACCTCATGGTAATGTTAAACTCAAAGTCCCTGCAGGAACACAAAATAATACCCGGTTCCGGTTAAGAGGTAAAGGTGTGCCGAACGTTAGAACAAAACAAAAAGGTGATGAACATGTCATTATTGAAGTTGTGATTCCGACCAAACTAAGCCGCCAACAAACCAAATTGTTTGAAGAATTAGATAAAACAGACTTAACAGAAAATGAAAGTTTCTTCGATAAAATTAAAAATTTCATAAAAAAGTAGTTTCAGGCAACTGAAACTCTTTTTTTTTATGTTATAATACGTGTGGTGATAATTATGCAACAATATTTTATAGACTCAATGAATCGTAAAATGAATACAGGAACAATCACAGGAAGTGATGTCCATCATATAAAACATGTTATGCGCCTGGATGTGAAAGACAAAATTATCGTTTGTCATGAAGGGGTTTGTTATGACAGCACCATTACAGATATGAACGATGATACTGTTCATGTTTCAATAGGCAAAAAACGTCTCAATACTGAACTTGGCGTAACTGTTGATATTGCACAAGCTTTGATTAAAAAAGATAACTTTGAATTAATGTTACAAAAAACTTCTGAACTAGGAGCAAACTCCATTATTCCCTTGAACACTGCACATTCTATAGTCAAATTATCTGATAAAAAGCTTCCAAATAAGTTATCAAGATGGAATAAAATTACAAAAGAAGCATGTGAACAATCAAAGCGTAGTCATATCACAGAAGTCACACCACCAACAACAATAGAAGATATAGACTTACATAACTATAATTACGTCTTTGTGTTATATGCGAAAGAAGATAATACCATGTTTACCTATGATCCGTTAAAAGTAACGGGTAATATTTTAGTTATGGTCGGGCCTGAGGGTGGTTTTACTCAAGAAGAGATCACTTATTTAAATCAATTTGATAATACTGAAGTCATCTCCCTTGGAAAGCGGATATTGCGCAGTGAAACAGCGCCTTTATTCGTCTTAAGCGTGATTGGATATTTTGATGCGTTAGGTGATCAATCATGACTGTTGCGTTTTATACATTGGGGTGTAAAGTGAACAGTTATGAAACAATGAGTGTCAAAGAACAATTTGAGCAACAAGGTTACACCATTGTCGAACACTCAGAGAAAGCAGATGTTTATGTAATTAACACCTGTACAGTCACAAATAATGCGGATGCGAAAAGCCGTAAAATGATCCGAAGAATGATCCGTAAAAACCCTGAAGCTGTCGTCGCAGTAATGGGGTGTTACGCACAAATTGACCCTGAAACGATTGAAACGATTGATGGGGTTGATATCATTATTGGAACGACTCATCGTGATCAATTACTCAGTCATGTAGAACGATTCTTAAAACAACGAGAACAGTTTAAAACTATTACTGATGTCTCTAAATATCGCGTTTTTGATGATTTAAATGTTACGCACTTTTTAGATCAAACACGTGCCTTTATTAAAATACAAGATGGTTGTAATAACTTTTGTAGTTATTGTATTATTCCATACGCTAGAGGTCGCGTACGAAGCCGTTCACCTGAAGATGTCATAGATGAAGCCAAACGTTTAGTCGATAATGGATATAAAGAAATTGTGTTAACTGGGATTCATACTGGTGGCTATGGACAAGATTTAGATACCTCATCTTTTTACGATTTACTTGTCCGGTTAAGCAGGATATATGGGTTAAAACGGATCCGTATTTCATCGATTGAAATTAATGAATTGACTGATGATATTATTAAACTGATGGCTGACAATGATACCTTTGCTAGACACCTACATATCCCTTTACAAAGTGGCGCACATAATATCTTAAAATCTATGCGTCGCAAGTATACTAAAGAAGCATACTTAAAACGGATAAATGAAATCAGAACGATGTTGCCTGATATCGCGATTACCACAGATATTATCGCCGGATATCCAGGAGAAACTGATGCTGATTTTGAAGAAATGATGAGGTTTGTTAAGGAAGTTGGCTTCTCAGAAATGCATGTCTTTTCCTATTCTAAACGCAATGGAACACCAGCTGCTAAAATAAAAGAACAGATTAATGGCATCATTAAATCTGCTCGTGTCAATGAACTAATGCGGCTCAGTGATGAGATGCATCACGCGTATATTAAAGACGTAAATGATGACGTACATAGCGTCTTATTTGAATCATCTGATGAACATTTTACCTATGGTCATGCAAGTAACTATTTATACATTAAAGTCAACAAAAATCTAAACTTACATAATCAATTAAAAGAAGTTGTTATTATAAAAAATACGCTCAATGGTATTTATGGCAAAATAATAAGTTAGTCTCCTCGTGGAGACTAACTTATTTTATAAGTAATTAAAATGCCTTCATGATCTAAGAAAATATCGTAATCCTTATCTGCTAAAATGGCGTCAGGTAAATGATGGAAGAACTGAATCATTTCATCTAGACACTGATAAGTATCCGTTAATTGTAAGATTGGTTTAACCCCTATGGTTAAATAAAATTTTTTAACTGTTTTACGCTCATTTTTGATAATAATCGTAAGTCGTTTACGGGATTTTTTTAACAATTTACTTTGCGTGTACTTAACAATCCGTGGTAACTCATCAATTTTATAAATAAAATATTTCTTAACTTTACGTTTTGCTCGGCGTTTTAACTTCTTATAGCTATTAGTGTTTTTTTTGCGTTTCTGTTTTGTGTATTCAACAAGCATCAACCCATTATACTTTTTCTTGCGTAATCGCTTTGATTTATTGACAAACCGCTTAACAATCGCATAATATAACATATTTTTAAAGAGTTTCTTAACAATAAAATATGAAATAATCACACCAATAATGGTGAAAATGATATAATCTGGGGATAATAAGATGTCAAGCATGTATGTCAACTCCTTTTAATCTGTTCGCTACGCTCAAGTATTGTTGGTAATGCGAACGCAGTAAAATATAAAACAAACGTTAAGAATGAACCAAAAATACTCAGTAAAATAAGATATATTGGATGAATGTCAAATGCACCGATTGAGATCATCCTCCCAAATTCATAAAACCACTCTAATGGTGTTCCTTTCTCGGGATGTTGTGTATAAAAATAATTACTTGGTTGATTGAGTAAACTGTTAAATAGATTATTTATTATAAGGCCACTGAAAAATAGAACTAACATTGTTCTCAATGTTTTTAAATACGTTTTGAAAGTCATCTGAATAAAGCCTACCATGTAAGCCCAAATGGTAACCACAGAGATTCCGATATGACCTAGAATGTAAGCTAACCCTCTAAAATTTATAATCGTTGTGTAGTTTTCTAATCCATTGGCAAAAACAACTGATAGATAAGCTGGAATTAAATTAAGAGTGAAGGCAAGCGCAAAGGCAGTATTATTACGTTTGTAAAATGCATAAAGGAGTACAATATTCGCAAAGTGACACACTTGTAAAGGTACAAGTTCATAATGAAAACTAAATCCCTTATTCATCCAAATCTCTATATTTCTTAACACCAGTAGACCAACTAAAATAGTTGATAAAATGATCCCTACGCGTCTATTCTCTTCTTTGCCATTATCTTTCGTTAATTGATAAAGGATAATAATCAATAAAACGGGACTAATTATCATAAATATATGTAAAGGACTCCACATCATAAATGTCATAAGTACAACCTCCAGTATCATGACTATTATATTAAATATTGTCGTGAAATACAATAGGAACTATCGTGAACATCCCTTAGAATCAAATAATCTTTACTTTTAAATCAGAGTTTGATATTATAAAATAGTATTGTCGAACGAGAGGAGGGTCTAAGATGCCTAAGACAAAAGTTAAAGAAAATGAATCAATTGAATCTGCATTGCGGCGTTTCAAGCGTGATTTGTCACGCTCAGGCACTCTCGCTGAAGTTCGTAAAAGAAAGTACTATAAATCAAAAAGCGATATTCGTAAAGAAAAACGTTCAAAACTCCAAAAACGTGGTTAAATAACGGTAATTTTTTACCGTTATTTTTTTCGCTTAACGCCTAAAATGTGTTATAATATTGTCATGATAGGAGATGGATAGTTTGAAGAATTTACATAAATTAGCTGTTCAGTTTCATTCTCTCGATGTATTCCGAATGATAGTAGGACATAATGATGTGCATTTGAAATTATTAAACACCTTATATGATACGGATATCTACAGTAAGGGAGAATCTATTTTTGTTGATACAGAAGACCAAACTGTAATCAATGAACTTGAACGATTATTTAAAATCTTAATAAAGATTGCAGAAAAACACATCCAAATAGCTGAACGGGATATAATTTACATCGCTAAATTGGTTGGCGAGCATCATGAAGAAGAGATTATTGACATCTATATTAATCGTCACCTCATCACAAAAACAATGAATGGACGACCAATATATGCAAAAACCATAAATCAAAAACTTTACCTAAAAGCAATTGAAACAGATGATTTAATTTTTGGGATCGGACCTGCAGGAACGGGGAAAACCTATGTCGCTGTGATTCAAGCTATAAGTAAGTTACGCAGTGGAGACACCAAAAAAATCATTTTAACACGACCAGCGGTAGAAGCTGGTGAAAAGTTAGGGTTTTTACCTGGTGACTTAAAAGAAAAAATCGACCCATATTTACGACCGTTATATGATGCACTTTATGAAGTTTTAGGCACCACCCAAACTGAGGAATTAATCGAAAAAGGCGTCATTGAAATAGCCCCTCTTGCGTATATGCGCGGCCGTACATTAGAAAATGCGTATGTCATTTTAGATGAAGCACAAAACACAACAACTAATCAAATGAAACTCTTTCTAACGCGACTAGGGTTTCGGTCTAAAATGATTGTTACGGGAGATATTACTCAAATTGACTTGCCAAGAAAAGATCAATCGGGACTGATTCAAGCGACAAATCTTTTAAAGAACATTCCTGGTATATCAATCGTAAAATTCGATCGCATTGATGTCATCAGACATCCACTCGTTCAAAAGGTCTTAAAGGAATATGAGAAATATGAGAATAAATATTATAAATTCTTATGATGAGAAAAATTATTTAACTGTTCTAGATCCTGTCTTTCAAAAAGCATCTAACATGTTACATTTAGAGAGTGATATTTTATCTATTGTTTTAGTCGATAACAAAACGATTCATGATATGAATAAAACCTATCGTCATAAAGATTATGCGACCGATGTTTTAAGCTTTCCCGATGGTGAGAATCATCATCTTGGTGATGTCATCATATCGATTGACAAGTGCCATGCGCAAGCGTTAGAATATGAACACAGTTTTGAAAGAGAACTTTGTTTCCTAGCCGTTCATGGCTTATTACACTGTTTGGGTTATGATCACCAAACAAACGAAGAAGAATCTGAAATGGATACATTAGCACAATCCATTTTAAATCAATCAAATATAAGAAGGTAGGTATCTTATGGATAAACTCTATGAAGCAGCAAAAAAAGTATTACCGAATGCGTATGCAGGATATTCAAAATTACATGTTGCCGCTGCATTAAAACTAAAGAATGGCGATATTATTACTGGCGTAAATGTTGAAAATGCGTCTTTCGGTCTAACAAATTGTGCTGAAAGAACAGCGCTATTCACCGCTTATACAAAAGGTTTTCGCAAGGAAGATATTGAAGAGATAGTTATTACGACAAATAAAGATGATATTATTTCACCGTGTGGTGCCTGTCGTCAAGTGATGGGCGAACTTATGGAACCTCATGCTAAAGTTCATCTCATTAGTGCCGATGGTAAAAAACAATCTTTGGAAAACAAAGATTTGCTACCATTTGCCTTCCAAAAGGAAGATTTATAGTGTTCAAATCTGGCTTTGCCACCATCATTGGACGACCAAATGTCGGAAAATCAACATTTGTTAATACGGTTCTTGGTAAAAAGATTGTCATTACAAGTGATAAACCTCAAACAACCCGAAATAACATTTCGGGTATTTACACGTCTGACTCATCACAAATTATATTTATAGATACACCCGGCATTCATAAACCCCATCATAAACTCGGTGAGTACATGACTAAAGAAGCATTAAACACATTGAGAAGCGTTGATTTAATTTTGTTTATGGTTGATGCTTCAAGAGGCTATCAATCGGCAAATGAATATATTATCAATGAATTAAAACAAGTGGATGTTCCGGTTTTCTTGTTATTAAATAAGGTTGATTTAATTAAAGATATCCCTAGACTCCATGATGATGTACAAAAGTATAAAAAAGCCTATCCTTTCAAAGGCATCTTTTCAATCAGTGCGTTAAAAGGAGACAATGTTGATAAGTTAATTAAAGATATTGAGAATGAACTAGAAGAGGGACCTAAATATTACCCCGATGACCAAATAACGGATCATCCCGAGCGTTTTATTGTCGGTGAGTTAATTCGTGAAAAAGTCTTACAGCTTACCCATGAAGAAGTTCCGCATAGTGTCATGTGTCAGGTGGATTATTTAGAGTATGATGAGAAAAATCCAAAACTTTTGAATATTCATGCCTCTATCATCGTCGAGCGTGAAAGTCAGAAAGGGATCATTATCGGTAAGAATGGTCGGATGATCAAACGCATTGGATCACTAGCACGTAAGGATATTTTACATCTACTCGGGAATAAAGTCTTTTTAGATTTGCATGTTAAAGTCGTTAAAGATTGGCGCAACAAACAATTTCACTTAAAGAACTACGGATATACAAACGAAACATAGGTGATTACATGAAAGAGATTGAAGGGTTTGTCTTACAATCAATTGATTACAAAGATAACCATAAAATACTCTATTTGTATAGTGCTTTAGGGCATCATACTTTGTTGGCGTATAATGTCAAAAAAATGAATAATATCCAACGCTTTTTAAGTCAGCGTGGATCTTTAATTCAGTATAAAATACCTGAGAAGCCAATGGCACCCTTGAAAGACGGTGAGTTAATAAATGCCTACGATACCATTAAAGAAGACCCCATTGCCTATACACGGATGTTACATATTTTAGAATTGGTCCGTCACGTCATTGATGATCATTCCAATCACGAAAAGATGTTTCATTTCATTAAAAAAATCTTTAATCATATGAACCGACAACTAGATAGTGAGCTTTACCAATATATATTTGAGTTGAAACTACTCCATTTTATCGGCTATGGATTGAATTTTAAAGCCTGTAGTATATGTGGTAAAAAAACAAACTTAGTTTTTCATCCAAGTAGTGGCGGCGTTATTTGCAAACAACATGTGAAAGATTTTTCAGTGAGTTACCCGTATGATATTTATGAGTTATTAGCGCATCTTTATTATATTGATGTTGATCACGCTAGTCCACGAAACTTAACACACAAACAACGCATCCAAATAAAAGAGATTATTACGTTACTCTATGATGAATTTGTTGGTTTTCACACAAAATCGAGTAAAATCTTAGAACAAATGCAAAAAATCTAAAGAGCTTGTCTCTTTTTTTTAAAAGGTGTGCTATAATATAAACTGCAGTATTATGTCTACTTAACAATCAGGAGGTTAATATGAGTCGTATTACTATGGAAGAACTAGTCAATTATGCCAAGAATTATGGATTCGTTTATCAAGGTAGTGAGATTTATGGCGGCCTTGCGAATACATGGGACTATGGTCCACTTGGTGTATTGTTAAAACAGAATATTAAAAATGCATGGTGGAAAAAATTTATTCAGGAACATCGCCTAAATGTTGGGGTAGATAGTTCGATTTTATTGAATCCAAAAACATGGGAAGCAAGTGGCCATGTTGGTGGTTTCTCAGATCCATTAATAGATTGCAAAGAATGTAATACCCGTCATCGCGCTGACAAATTAATTGAAGATGCCTCAGATGGCGATATTGTTGCCGATGGATGGAGTAATGAACAAATGATGTCATATATGGAAGAACATGAAATCACATGTCCAAATTGTGGCAGTGATAATTTTACTGATATCAGAGAGTTTAACTTAATGTTTAAAACCTCACAAGGCGTTATTGAAGATTCTAATAGTGACATATACTTACGTCCTGAAACAGCGCAAGGAATCTTTTTAAACTTTAAAAACATTCAACGTAGTTCACGTAAGAAAGTACCGTTTGGTATCGGACAAGTTGGAAAATCATTCCGGAATGAAATTACACCTGGAAACTTTATTTTTAGAACACGCGAATTTGAACAATTAGAGCTTGAATTTTTCTGTAAACCAGGTACCGAATTAGATTGGTTTGATTATTGGAAAAACTATTCGTTCAATTTTTTGAAAACATTAGGCATCCATTCGGATCACATTCGGATGCGTGACCATGATAAAGAACAGTTATCTCATTATTCAAATGCTACAACGGATATCGAATATCGATTTGACTGGGGATTTGATGAATTATGGGGTGTCGCATCACGAACCGACTATGATTTACGACAACACCAAGAGTATTCATCGCAGAATTTAACCTATCATGACCCAGACGATAATACAAAATATCTGCCGTATGTCATTGAACCATCATTAGGGGTAGAACGCCTATTCTTAGCTCTATTAAATGACGCCTATACAGAAGAAACCTTAGACAACAATGAAACGCGCATCAATTTACGTATAGCACCATTTTTAGCGCCATATAGCGTTGCGGTATTACCATTAATTAAAAAATATCATGGTGAGAAAGCCAAAGAAATGTTTGACTTTTTAAGTGGTTATTTCTCAGTTACCTATGATGAACGTGGCAAAATCGGAAAACGGTATCGCCGTCAAGACGCCATTGGAACACCATTTGTACTAACTGTTGATGATGATGGTGTTAAGAATGATGTTTTTACCATTAGAGACCGCGACACGATGGAACAAATTTCATTAAGTAAAGATCAATTGATTACATATCTACACACAAAGTTACACTACTAAGGAGGCAATATGGCCAGAATTGACCAAACGAAAATCCAAGAGATTTTAGATAAGACAGACATCTTGGATGTGATTGGTGAACACGTAGCTCTTTCTAAAAAGGGAAAGAGTTATTTTGGCTTGTGTCCATTTCACGAAGAAAATACCCCATCTTTCTCCGTAGAACCGACACGTAAAATCTATAATTGTTTTTCATGCGGTGAAAAAGGGAATGCCATTACGTTTTTACAAAAAACCAAAAATATGCATTATGTAGATGCGGTAAAAGATTTGGCAGATCGGGCAAATATTACATTAGATATTGATACCAAAGCTTTTGTTAACCCACATCAAACGTTATACAACATCAATCAAGAAGCAAAGCAATTTTATCAATTTTATTTATCTAGCACAAAATCAGGTAATGAAGCTAAACAGTATTTGGCTAACCGTGGTATCACTGAAGACATTATGACAACATTCCAATTAGGTCTTGCCCCAAATGAATATGACTTATTAACCAAAACATTGGTGGGTAAAAACTTCTTAGAAGCAGACCTTATGGATTTAGGCTTAACTAAAGAAAGCAAAAACGATCAGTTTTACGATCTCTTTAGAAAACGGATCATCTTTCCTATTATTGATGATAAACAACAGGTTTTAGCGTTTTCCGGAAGACTTTATCATGGAGAAGAAAACCAACCAAAATATATCAACTCACCACAAACAAAAATCTTTACAAAAAGTCAAGTCTTATATAACTTAAATAACGCACTTTCTGCGATAAAACGACATAATCGAGTTATCCTACTAGAAGGATACATGGATGTGATTGCTCTTTATCGTATTGGCATAAAAGAAAGTGTTGCTAGTATGGGGACAAGTCTTACTAAAGAACAAGTTAACTTATTAAAACGCTATACAAACAACGTTACGATTTGTTATGATGGTGACAGTGCTGGTTTAGATGCCACAGAACGGGCTATTAGACTGTTACATGAGGCAGATGTGTCTGTCAAGGTGGTTGTGTTAGCTGATAGCTTAGATCCTGATGATTACATTAAAGTACATTCTAAAGAAGCTCTTATTAAAGCGATTAATGATGATTGGATAGATCCGATTGAATTTCGCTATAATCGTTTCCAAGCACAAACTGATTTTACAAAAATGTTAGAAATTGAACGCTTTAAAAAAGATGTCTTTAACTTAATTAAAACCTTGCCACATACAACAATTGATACGTATTTAGAAAAACTGAGTCAAGATGCGGACTTAAAACTAGAATCCATCAAACAAGACTTTACTCAGTATACTAAACGACAAGTCAGTAACATTCAAAGACAACGTCGCAATGATATACCAATTGATAGCAAATATGAAATTGCAGAACGAAAACTTATTAATTATTTCATTACTGATGAAAAGTATTTAAACCGATTCCAACATGATTTAGATGATATGCTTTATATCAATCAAATTACACGTGATATACGTCATGCGATTGAAGATTTATACTATTTTAGTGAGGATCCTAACTATACATCGATTACACTAGAAGAATTATATCACGCACTAGAGCCACACCAAATCGCATATTATGAAAACAAAATCGCATACGATAAAGAAATCCAATCAGAAGATGAATTTTTTGATTTCATCGCAACCCTGAAGGAATATGAAATCAAAATGCGAATTGAAGATTATAATACTCGAATTAAAGAAGCGCTAACAATTGAAGAAAAAATTAAGTTAGCCAAAGAAAGACAGAAATTAAAGGAGGATTTAAATGGATAAAAACAAGATTATTCAAGAATTAGTAGGTGTTAGTAAACTCAAAGGGTATGTGACAGTCAAAGAGGTTGAAAAATTTGTCAGTGACGATACCGATGAGTTTGATGAAATTATTGATGCATTAGAAGCAAAAGATATCGATGTTGTAAGTGAAGAAGAAATGGTGACCTATACATTACCAACGATCGATGGTGATGATGACGATGATGAAGATGATGGATTAGATCCAAGCATCGTACTTGATTTAGATTTCACTAAAGATATTGAAGAAGAGTTAATGAATGATAAATCATTTGAATCGCAAGTTTCTGTCAAAGTTGATGATCCAGTAAGAATGTATTTAAAAGAAATAGGACGGGTTGACTTACTTGATAGTTCACAAGAAGTTGAACTTGCCACAGCCATTGTCAACGCTGAGGAAGCTAAAGAAAAATATGACAAAATGGTTGAAGAAGGGGAAGATATAAGCCCTGAATACAAACTTGAAGTTGAACAAACAATCTTTCAAGGTGAACTCGCGAGAAATAAATTAGTCGAAGCCAACTTACGGTTAGTTGTCTCAATAGCAAAACGATATGTTGGTCGTGGTATGCAGTTTCTTGACTTAATCCAAGAGGGAAATATGGGACTCATGAAAGCTGTCGGGAAGTTTGATCATACCAAAGGATTCAAATTCTCAACCTACGCAACATGGTGGATTAGACAAGCTATTACACGGGCAATTGCCGATCAAGCAAGAACGATTCGTATCCCTGTTCACATGGTTGAAACAATCAATAAGCTTGTTCGTACACAACGACAATTAATTCAAGAATTAAAACGTGAACCACATCCAGAAGAAGTCGCAGAACGAATGGGTATTAGTGTAGAAAAAGTTCAAATCATTCAAAAAGTAGCCCAAGAGCCGATTTCTTTAGAAGCACCTGTTGGTGAAGAAGAAGACTCCTCATTAGGTGATTTTATTGCTGATCCAGATACCCCAACACCAATGGAATTCACGTCAAAAGAAATGTTAAAACGTGAACTTGCAGAAGTGTTAGAAACATTGACAGACCGTGAAGAAAAAGTCTTAAGAATGCGTTTTGGTCTACTAGATGGACATAGTCGAACATTAGAAGAAGTTGGCCGTGAATTTGGTGTTACACGCGAACGTATCCGTCAAATTGAAGCCAAAGCATTACGTAAATTACGTCATCCATCTCGTAGTAAAAAACTTAAAGACTTCATGGGATAATATGCGTTTAAGTAAACGGCTTAATATCTGTCTTAAATATACGGATGGATTTTATCACCTAGCTGATATTGGCACAGATCATGCCAAAGTTCCGATTGCAGCAGTAAATAAAGGATATGTCGTTAAAGCGCAAGCCATTGACAATAAACACGGCCCTTATGTCATTGCTTATAGCAATGTTAAAAAGGCAGGCTTATTAGACCGAATCACGGTCAAATTATCAGATGGCTTAGCCGATATTGAACAGGATACTGATGTGGTTATTATCAGTGGGATGGGCGGTATCACCATTCGTGATATCATCTTAAATGGTCCAAGATATAACATTAAACGCTTTATTTTACAGCCTAATGATAACACAGAAGCCTTGCGCCGTTCATTACAATCAATCGATTATACAATTGTCGATGAACTTGTGTTTGCGGACAAGGATAAGTTGTACGACCTGATTGTGATTGAACCAGGCCAAGCAGAATATACCGATTTAGAATATCAATTTGGTCCTATCAATTTACGCCAAAAACCACATTTCTTTGAACAAAAAATCAACAAAGAACTGTCATATCTGACAACTGTTATCAATCATTTAGATAATCCTGACGAACATCCAGACTTACTCCAACGACATCAGTCATTAAAGGAGGCTCTCGCATGGAAAGAACCACATTAAAAACAATCCTCGATCAACTCTTTAAACCCGAGATTGCCTATGAATGGGACAATGTTGGTTTGCAAGTTGGAGGACTCAATAATATCACAAATATATTAGTGACACTCGATGTCACTTTAGATGTTGTCAATGAGGCTATTACAAATAACTGTAATCTTATTGTGGCGCATCATCCCTTACTATTTAAACCACAAAAAAAGGTATTAAACAATACCCCTTTAGGAGCAATTGTTCATGCGCTTATTAAAAATGATATTGCGTTATACATTGCCCATACTAATTTTGATCTATTACCAAATGGTATGAATACGACATTAGCTAATTTGTTGCATCTAAACAATCAAACTGTCTTAGATCCTATTGAAGAGACACATGGGATTGGCGTTATTGGTACTATTGACAAAGCATTACCCGTCTTAGATGTAATTGAAGAGGTAAAAGATGCCTTTAATTTACCAAGTGTAATGTATGTCGGTGACACCGATAAAGCAATCAAAACAGTAGCGATTGTTGGAGGGAGTGGGTCAAGTTTTATTGATTTAGCCCATCAAAAAAGCGCTGATTTGTTCATTACAGGTGATGTGACATATCACCATGCATTAGAAGCTAAAGCGCTTGGACTCGCGTTACTTAATGTAAATCATAATATTGAACAATATGGTGTCGTCCAAATGGAAAGAATGTTGATTGATGCATTACCTGAACACACCATAATACTTAGTCAAATAGATACCAATCCGTATAAAAACCTATAAAAAAAGAGGCAAACGCCTCTTTTTTATATGATTAAACTTCGATGATAGCCTCCACTGGACAAACTACCTCACAAGCACCACAATCGATACACGCATCTTCATCAATAACGAAAATGTCTCCTTCGCTGATACAATCTACTGGACATTCAGCGACACATGCAGCACAAGCGATACAATCTTCTGTAATTCTTCTAGCCATAATATATTCCTCCTTTTCCTATCTCATTTATTATTTTACGAAATTATCCGCTGTTTGTAAACCTATATTTGTATTTTTTTACCTTATTTACAATGTTTATATTTGTTGAAAGATTATATGATTAGACTTGTTTTTATCTAGTATATACTGTAAAATAAAATAGAGAAAATCAAAGGAGTGAAAGATATGACTATTAGTGTATTAGGATTTGTATTATCTTTAGTTGGCGCATTGCTTTTAGGTGCTGCTTTAGGATTCTTTTTATCACAACGTTACTTTAAAAAATATTTAAAAGATAACCCACCTGTCAATGAAAAAATGATTCGCGCTATGATGACACAAATGGGACGTAAACCATCTGAAAAACAAGTTCGTCAAGTAATGCAATCAATGAACCAAGCAAAATAATAAAATAAACGATACATTGCACCTTATGCATTGTATCGTTTTTGTTTTTACCTTATATCCAACTAACTTTTGGTTCAATCCCTTGAGATATATTATGGTAGTTCTTTTTATGACGGAACATAATCAGTAGCATCAAGAGACCAAAGTACAGTAACATCTGATAATCCTGTACAACGAGTGCGATAAGAACCGCTGTAACTGCCGCAGCTGTAGATGCTAAACTAACATACTTCCATAGTTTTAAGACCAACATAAAACCTAAAAACATAATGAATGCAAATAATACATTATATCCAATGGCAATACCAACTGTACAAGCTACAGCTTTACCTCCTTTAAATTTCAAGTAAACAGGGAATGCATGCCCAATCGCAGCCGCAACCCCATAAGCTAATGGGTGTAATAAATCATAGCCACCCAAAAAGTTTGTATGCATTAATAGCAGTACAAGAAGCCCACCCTTTAAACCATCTAAAAGAATAATTAAAATACCTACATGTTTTCCTAAAAAGCGTAAAGCATTTGTTCCGCCAGGATTACCACTCCCATGTTGGCGAATATCAATCCCTTTAATTTTCGTCCCTAAAATTACTGAAAAAGGGATTGCTCCAATTAAGTAAGCAATAAATAATAAGCCATATTTTAATACTATTTCCATAACCAAAATCAACTCCAGAAGTCATTTATACATCATTATATCATATGAAAATAAAAAATACAGTACTAAAATATATTTCATTTTGATATAATGACTAAGATTTGATATAATTAGTAAGAGTTAATATTGAATAGGATGTGCAGAAGATGAATAACACAACAAATGAGTACAATGCAGAGTCAATTCAAATTCTTGAAGAACTAGAGGCAGTGCGTAAACGACCAGGGATGTATATCGGTAGTACAGATGCCCGTGGCTTACACCATCTAGTTTGGGAAATTGTTGATAATGCCATTGATGAAGTATTAGCTGGCTACGGAGATAAGATCTCAGTCATCATCAAAGAGGACAATAGTGTCGTCGTTGAAGATAATGGTCGCGGTGTGCCAGTCGGTGCCCATTCCAGTGGGAAAAGTGCTGTAGAAATTATATACACACGGTTACATGCTGGTGGTAAGTTTGGACAATCTGGTGGCTATAAAGTCTCTGGCGGTCTACATGGTGTCGGGGCAAGTGTTGTGAATGCCTTGAGTGAATTTGTCGATGTTACGATTTATCGTAACCAAACAATTCATCATATTCGCTTTAGTGAGGGTGGCACCAAAGTGACACCTCTAGAAGAACTGGGCAATACCCGTAAATCAGGAACCATTGTTTGGTTCAAGCCAAATAGTGAACTCTTTTCAACCTCAGTGTTCAATTTTGAGATTATTAAAGAACGTCTTCGTGAGAATGCATTTCTTTTAAAAGGTCTTCAAGTAGAACTTATTGATGAACGCTCAGACACAACAGAATCATTCCATTATAATGATGGGATTATTTCGTATGTTGATGTCATTAATGAAAACAAAAAAGCCATTCATGATCCTGCCTTTTTAGAAGGTACTGCCTTAGATATAGAAGTTGAAGTAGCCTTTCAATTTACAAAATCATATTCAGACCAAATCATATCCTTTGTAAATAACGTCCGTACACGTGATGGTGGAACTCATGTGACAGGGTATAAATCCGCTTTAACAAAACTATTCAATGATTACGGCCAACGCGTTGGCCTCATTAAAAACGGTATGCGGTTAGAAGGTGCAGATATAAGAGAAGGACTTACAACCATCCTTTCCATCCGTATTCCTGAACAGTTGCTACAATTCGAAGGACAAACCAAAAATAAATTAGGTACCCCTGAAGGACGTTCCGCAGTCGAACAGGTCGTATCTGAGAAAATGACTTACTTTTTTGAGGAAAACAACAATTTAACCTATACGTTAATTGAAAAAGCCTTAAAAGCTAAACAAGCACGTGATGCGGCTCGTAAAGCGCGTGAAGAAGCCCGTCTAGAGAAAAAGACCAAACGTCGCGAGACCAATTTATCAGGTAAACTCGCACCTGCTCAAGGTAAAAATCCTGAACGCAATGAACTGTATTTAGTTGAGGGCGATAGTGCCGGCGGCAGCGCAAAACAAGGTCGTGACAGACGATTTCAAGCGATATTACCACTACGTGGGAAAGTAATTAATACTGAAAAAGCTAAAATAGAAGATGTCTTGAAGAACTTAGAAGTTAACACCATTATTCATAGCATAGGAGCTGGATTAGGACCGGATTTTGATCTTGACAAATGTAATTATGATAAAGTTATTATTATGACCGATGCTGATACGGATGGTGCTCATATTCAAGTCTTATTATTAACCTTTTTCTTCCGCTATATGCGTGAATTGGTTGAAGCAAATAAGGTCTTTATTGCCTTGCCACCGTTATATAAATTAACGCGGAAGTATCGTAATAAGAATATCATTGAGTATGCATGGACTGATGAAGAAATGGATGCCTTACTAAAAGAACATAATTCCTTCAGCATTCAACGATTTAAAGGATTAGGGGAAATGAACGCCGATCAATTATGGGAAACAACCATGAATCCTAACACGCGTACCTTAATTCAAGTGACCATCGATGACTTAGCTGATGCAGACCAACGAATAAAAATCTTAATGGGAGATAAAGTTGAACCACGTCGTGAGTGGATTGAAAATAATGTAACTTTCTCTTCTGAAGATGACTTTCAAATTTAGGCGGTGAACAACATTGGCAAAATCAAAATTAAAAGCATTAGACGATTTTATTGATCAAAACATACTCAAAGAAAACTTAGAAGATATTGTTGGTGAACGCTTCGCACGTTATTCAAAGTACATAATTCAAGACCGTGCATTACCAGATGTCAGAGATGGATTGAAACCTGTACAACGCCGTATATTATATGCGATGTATAAACTTGGAATGTTTCATAACAAACCTTATAAGAAATCTGCGCGTATCGTTGGTGACGTTATCGGGAAGTATCACCCACATGGTGATAGCTCTGTGTATGATGCGATGGTAAGACTATCACAACCATGGAAGACGCGTACATTACTTGTTGATATGCATGGTAATAAAGGCTCTATCGATGGTGATAGTGCTGCTGCAATGCGGTATACTGAAGCCCGTATGAGCAAAGCCAGTGAAGAGTTAATTCGCGACATCGACAAACGTACAGTTGACTTTATCCCAAACTTTGATGATGAAGAATATGAACCAACAGTTCTCCCATCACGGTACCCTAACTTATTGTGTAATGGAGCACAAGGGATTAGTTCAGGATACGCAACTGAAATCCCCCCCCATAATCTAAAAGAAATTATCAACCTTGTTATTAAACGACTTAAAGACCACGAACTTACGATGGAACAAGCGTTAAAAATCGTGAAAGGTCCAGATTTTCCAACGGGTGCAATAGTACAAGGAAAAGACCAAATCAAAAAAGCTTTTGAAACGGGTCGAGGACGAATCATTATTAAATCAAAAACACATATTGAAGATCAAAAAATTATCGTAACTGAATTACCTTATGAAGTGAATAAAGCTAATCTTGTACGGAGAATTGATCATATCCGGATAAAAAAACATATCGATGGGATCGAAGAAGTTCGCGATGAATCGGATCGTCATGGTTTACGGATTGTCATCACTGTTAAAAAGACATTTGATCCGGAAGTCATCGAAAACTTTTTACATAAAAAAACGAATTTAACAAAATCCTATAACTATAACATGGTTGCGATTAGTAATAAACGACCAAAATTAATGGGATTATTCGAAATTATCGATGCGTATATTTTACATCAAAAAGAAGTTATTACAAACCGTAGTAATTATGAGCTTCATAAAGCGAAAAAACGACTTCATATTGTTGATGGTATTATCCGCATGGTTGATATCGTTGATCAGGTTATCAAAATCATCCGTGCTTCGAAAAATAAAAAGGATTCTAAGAAACAATTGATTAAGCGTTTTGAGTTTACAGAAGAACAAGCAGAAGCAATTGTTACATTGCAATTATATCGTTTATCAACAACGGATATTACAGCTTTAGAAGGCGAAAAAGCAGATTTAAATGAAACAATTGATCAATTAAATAAAATATTAAAGAACGAATCTGAACTTGAAGATGTTATCATCAAAGAACTACGTGCAACACGCAAGCTATTACAAACCGATCGATTAACAGAAATTGAGGATGAGATTGAAAAAATTACCATCCAAGAAGAAGAACTTGTTGCTGATGAACAAGTGGTTGTTGGTGTTAGTAAAGATGGATATATTAAATCAACATCAATTCGTTCATACCGTGCGACAGAAAATCAAAATCTAAAAGAAACAGATTCTTTACTCTTTGAAGAAGAAGTATCAACTATCGATACATTATTACTGTTTACTAATAAAGGGAATTATATTTATCTTCCTGTCTTCAAAGTTCCAACCTATAAATGGCGTGAGTTAGGAACGCATATTAATAATATTGTTCAATTAAATGATGAACATATCATTAAAGTCTTAGCTGTCCCGGACTTTGAAGTCTCAATGCAACTGTTATTTGTTACACGTGACAATTTAATCAAACAAACTGAGCTAAGTGATTTCGATGTCTCTCGATATTCAAGAACAATCCGTGCCTTATCACTAAATGAAGGTGATGAAGTTGTGTCTATTGATACCACTGAAACACAAGATCGTGAAGTCTTAATCTTAAGTGAACGTGGCCTTGGATTGCGCATGAACTTAGATGAAATACCCGTTACATCAACCTCCGCAAAAGGGGTAAAAGCAATGAATATTGCACCAAAACATAAACTCAGTACCGGTATTATTCTAAAAGCCCATCATGATTTGTTAATCCTTACTAACAGAGGCACCATTAAACGGGTTGATCTCACGACAATTGAGAAGAAAAAACGCACCAATAAAGGTGTTCAACTTTACAAAGTGGTTAAATCAAATCCATATCTTGTGGTTGATGCGTGCTTAATGAATGCAACACAGTACAAAAACCGTGCAATGATCCGTATTAATACAAATACAGGCTTTATTGATATCAGTGCATTTGACATTAAAGTTGATCGGACAGAGAATGGTCGCCACTTCTTAAACCCTGAAGATGGTGAACCGCTCTACATGCAAATTGAGGATGTAGAAGAAGATGACACGATCCCACCATTAAGTGATTACGAAAAAGAAGATGACCACGAAACAATTCAACAAAAATTATTTGATGAAGAAAACGAAAAGTAGCGATTCCGCTACTTTTTGTACTGATTATACTCAAATTTATAGTAATGACTACAAATAAGGTTGAATTTCTTCCAAAAACAGCCTAAATATAGTAAACTATTAATATCAATGAAAAGATTGGAGGACATCTAATGAAATGCCTTAGAAACATTGATCGTACACAAATTCCGAATGATATTATTATGCAGTATATTAAGGTGTACCAATCAATTGGTACAAACCAAGAAACACACCAAATTTTAAGTGATGATTATGAAACAATTGTCATCCAAACAATTAAAAATGATGTTTATTTCTTTGCCAAAATGTTTGATATTGATGTCTCTAATCGACGTTTTAAATCACTGGTATTTAAAGACGTTAAACCCAAAAACAAAGATGAACAACTCATTAAAAACTTGAAATTAGCATTTCACAAAATTCATGATGATATCTCGACATTTGAACTTTTAACCAATGAAATTCAAGACTTAATGCAGTTTTTATATACTGATATCATCCCTAAAAAACATTGTCAATTCCGGAAACTAAATGATGACATTAAAGCTCCAACCTTATTAGACAAAACCTATCGAAATACACGTGACGTACTCGATCAGGCTGTCGATTTGTTCAATGAAGCACTCAAAGAAGAAAGCTATGAAGTCAATTATCTGATTGTAAATTTCTATATCGATTTTATTCATATTAAGCCATTTTATGATAAAAATGAAGAAATTGGTATGCTTCTCATTTATATTTTATTACTTGCAAATGGCTATGAAGTGTATGAATATGTGAGCTTTATGAAACATATACATCAACATCAAGAACAACTTAAACAAGTTGTTTTACAGTCATCTTTTAATTACTCTGAAGGGTTAGCTCAAGTATTGCCATTACACCGCTTTTTACTCAAGCAAGCGATTGAATCTTATCAAACCTTACGGTACTTAGTTAGAGATTACGAATTCGATAAACACTTAAATAAAACCAATAATATTGAAAATACAATCCTCAAGTTCGAAGAGATATTCAGTAAAGATGACCTCAGACAAAAACATCCATTCGTCTCAGACTCAACTATTAATAGAACATTAAGACGATTGCGTGATGAAGGTGCAATTAGGCCAATTGGTAAAGGCCGAAGTGCGAAATGGATGCGACTTACAAAACCAAAAAAACAACAATTTAAGTTTGAGCAACTTGATTTAAAAATATAGGGTAAGATGATGGATAAAACAGTTGATCGACTATTAGAAAACGCCTTAAAAGAAGAGGTCCCTAATGGTGATATTACATCAGAACTATTACTCTTTCATTCTACAGCTGAAATAACCATTCATGCGAATAGTAACGGAATTGTAAGTGGAACACAATTTATCAAACGATTGTATGAGATCATTAACCCTGAGATTGTCTTAAAAGTGATCAATGACCACGGCGTATGGGTTGATTCAGGTACGATTATCATGATTATTCATGGACCGGCATGTGATGTACTAAAAGGATTAGGCATTGCGAAAAACTTCCTTAAGCGTCTAAGTGGTATTGCGACCTTAACACATCATTATGTAAACTTACTGAAGCATACGGATACTCTTTTATTAGATAATCGTCTAACGACGCCTAACTTTAGAGTATTTGAAAAAGCTGCTGTAATTGATGGTGGTGGGATTAATCACCGTTTTACATTAAGTGATTACTGTGTGATTACAAAAGATCACTTAAAAGAATATTCAACCATCGAAGCTGCCGTCTCACATGTCTTAAAACACTTGTCCACAGATGTGAAAGTTGAAGTAGTTGTTGAAACAATAGAGGATTATATAGCTGCCTCAAAGACGGCATGTGATATTATCAGAATCCATAATATGTCGGCTCAGATGGTTGAGAAATGTCTTGATTATGCCCACGATAAGCTATTAATCGCAACGCATGAAAATACAGATACTCTCATAAACGATATTGGTCATAGCGGGATTAAGTTTATTATGATCCCAGAAATCACTGAAGACTATACACTATTTAACATTACTGTCCAAATTCAATAAAAGAGGTGCACATTAAATGAATTTATTAAAACTTCAAAACACATTAGAAAATAGCATTATTAAAGCCTTAAAAGACCTAAAGTATTATGATGATACAATCATGATTACTATTGAAACGCCAAAAGATAAAAGCAATGGTGATTTATCAACCAATGTCGCAATGCAATATGCGCGTGTCGCCCGAAAAGCACCACGCAACATCGCAGAAGACATCATTGAAACGATGGATATGACTAACCTCCCGATTGATAAAACCGATATTGCCGGGCCTGGATTCATTAATTTTTACTTAAAAGATACGGCTTTACATAACGTGATTCCAACCATTCTTAAACAAGGTACCACCTACGGAAACTTAACCCTTGGAAAGAACACCAAGGTCAATATTGAGTTTGTAAGTGTTAACCCAACAGGGGCATTACATATCGGTCATGCCAGAGGTGCCGCAGCAGGTGATAGCTTAGCACGTATCATGAAAAAAGCAGGGTATGATGTCACAAAAGAATATTATGTTAATGATGGCGGAAATCAAATTCATACATTAGCAAAAAGTATAGAAGCACGGTACAAACAATTGTTTGATATCGATGCCAAAATACCTGAAGATGGCTATCATGGAGAAGATATCATCACAACCGCAAAAGCCTTTAAAAACATGTACGGTGATAAATACATCAAAGAAGACGGGTATGAGATCATCAAAACATTTGGTGTTGAGACCTTACTAGAGAGACTAAAAGTTGATTTAAACCATTTTGATGTCTCTTTTGATGTCTGGTTTCACGAAAAAGAACTATATAAAAATCATGATGTTGAATTAACTGTTAAACTGTTAAAAGATAACGGTTATACATATGAAAAAGATGGTGCTGTTTGGCTAAAAACCACGGCATTTAACGATGAAAAAGATCGCGTTATTATTAAAAGTGATGGCTCTTTCACCTATTTAACACCAGATATTGCCTATCATCATAATAAAATAAAACGTGGATATGACAAATTAATCGATATTTTAGGTGGCGATCACCATGGTTACATCGATCGTCTACAAGCAGCCATAGAAATTGTCAGTGGTAAGAAAGATATCTTAGATGTTGAAATCTTACAAATGGTTAAAGTGATCCAAGATGGTGAAGAAGTTAAAATGAGCAAACGTAGTGGTAAGGCAATTACCCTCAGAGACTTGCTTGATGAAGTCGGTAAAGACCCGATTCGGTATTTCTTTGCGGCAAGAAGTTTAAACACACAAATGGACCTAGATTTAGATTTAGCCATCCGTAAGACAACGGAAAACCCTGTATATTACGTACAGTATGCAAGTGCACGGATTCATAGCATCTTCAGACAAGCTGAGAAACAAAATCTCAGTTATGATGACACGCTCACAACATTCACAACACTTGATAATGATAAAATCAATGAGTTATTATCTCTATTAGCTGCTTATCCTGAAGTGATTGAATCTAGCGCAAAAACTAAAAGCCCTCATAAAGTTACGACCTACATTCACAAATTAGCAACCGCATTCCACAGTCTATATAATAGTGAAAAATTCATCACAGATGACACAACTAAAACAATCGAACATTTAACCTTAATTAAAGCCTTACAAATTGTCCTTGAGGATGCCTTACACTTAATTGGTGTTTCAGCCCCCGAACAAATGTAAGGAGTCAACATCTTTCCTAAGTTAGGAGAATACTATGAGTAAATGGAAAATTAAAAATCCAGATCTAAATGTTAGCGAACTGGTCAAAACAATTTATAGCGCTCGAGGGGTCAGTGATTACCGACAATTGTTCGCCTTAAACGAACAAGACTTTAATGATCCTTACGCCATTAATGATATGCAAGTGGCGGTAGATCGAATCATGCAAGGGATTGAACAAAAAGAAACAATTCTAGTTTATGGCGACTATGATGTCGATGGTATTACGAGTACTTATTTGATGTATGAGACTATCCGTACATTAGGCGGAAATGTCAGTTATGATATCCCTAATCGCTTTGTCAATGGGTATGGGTTAACACAAACCAAAACATATGATATTATTAATGAGGATGTTGATTTAATCATCACCGTTGATAATGGCATTAAATCACATGATGAAATTGACATTTTTGAACAAAATAATGTTGATGTGATTGTGACAGATCACCATGAAGTAGAAACGACATTACCCCATGCCACAGCTGTATTACATACAGATTTATCCGATTACCCATTTAAACCACTTGCGGGTGTGGGTGTTGCCTTTAAATTGAGTATGGCCCTACTCGGTGAAGATGCACTTGAGTATACCGATTTAGCTGCTCTCGGAACAATTTCGGACATGATGCCATTAATTGATGAAAACAGAGCAATTGTTAATGTCGGCCTTAGACATTTAGGACATTCAAGTAATATTGGCCTACGAACCTTAATGGAATTTTTACACATTCAGCAACCAAGTGTTGCTGATGTTCAGTTTCTAATCGCTCCAAGACTCAATGCCTGTGGGCGAATGAAATCAGCTAAAATTGCCGTTGAATTGTTACAAAGTAAAACAAAAAAAGAAGCATTGAATACGATTCAACGTATTGAAGACATCAACACTAACCGAAAAGCCCTAACAAAACGCTTATATGATTTAGCAAAACGTACAGTTGATACAAATAAGCCAGCCATTATTGTACACTCACCACAAATGCACGAAGGTGTTGTCGGTATTGTGGCTAGTCGATTGGCTAATGAATACGGTAAAGTAGCAGTCGTACTTAAGGAAGAAGAATTTACCTATAAAGGGAGTATTCGTTCGTATACAGGCGTTGATGTCTATTATATCCTTACCGAATTAAGTGGATTATTACTACGTTATGGCGGACATCAAAGTGCTGCCGGACTCGAATTTAAGAAAGAACATTTAAATACTTTTATCGAAGATTTTAATTCCTATATTCCAAAAGCAAAAACACATCACATCATTGAAGCTGAAGGAAAACTACAGATTGATGAAGTAACACTAGATACTATTTACTCACTTGAACAATATGACTTAAAAGATGCCTTATTTGTGTTTGATAACTTGTATGCCCATCAAGCCTATTTAATTAAAGGCGAGCATACAAAACTCATCATCAATAATGATTGCGAAGCGATATTCTTTAATAATAAAGCTTTATATCACGCTATTAAAGATCATCGTTATGTTGCTTTATTAGGGCGTCTTGACTACAATACCTTTAGAGGGCGCACAAAAAAACAAATCATAATAGAAGATTTTGAACTGATTTAACAATTACTTTTTAAGTAAACTTTGATATAATAAAACTACGAAAAATAAACGGAGGCGTATCATGAATTTAAAAGACTATATTGCAAATGTACCAGATTTTCCCAAGAAAGGCATTCAATTCAAAGACATTACTCCTTTAATTGGAGATGGGAAAGCATTTCAATATGCCACGCAACAATTTGTTGATTTTACACAAGAAATCAACGCCGATATTATTGTTGGACCTGATGCTCGTGGATTTATCTTTGGATGTCCAGTTGCCACTCAACTTGGACTTGGATTTATCCCGGTAAGAAAACCTAACAAACTACCACGTGAGACCATCAAATACAGCTACAACTTAGAGTATGGGTCAAATACTTTATGTCTACATAAAGGCGATATCAAACCCGGAGAACGCGTATTAATCATTGATGATTTATTGGCGACAGGTGGGACGATTGAAGCCACCATTAACTTAGTTCAAGAATCTGGCGCAGAAGTCGTTGGGATTGCATTTTTAATTGAACTTACTGCTTTAAACGGACGTGAAAAACTGAAAGGCTACAATGTTAAAACATTAATGAGTTATTAGAAGGTGATTATATGTCTACATCAAGAATTGATGTCTTAATGAACAATGTTGAAACTTACATAACCGATAAAACACATCTTAAATCCATTAAAGATGCGTATTTGTATGCCAAAAGAATGCACGATGGACAAATGCGTAAAAGTGGCCAAGAATACATCGTTCACCCCCTTGATGTAGGGATTATTTTAAGTGAATATAAAACTGATCCGACAACAATTGTTGCTGGGTTGTTACATGATGTTATAGAAGATACGACTGCGACTCATACTAATGTTGAAGAACGCTTTGGTAGCGAAGTAGCGTTACTTGTTGAAGGGGTTACCAAATTAGGTCAATATAAGTTTAAAGGGATGAACACAGAAACCGAAAAGAAAATGGCCCAAGCACAAAACTATCAAAAAATGTTGCTTGCGATGGCCCAAGATATACGTGTTGTCATCGTTAAACTTGCAGATCGCTTAAATAATATTCGTACTTTGAGTTCATTAAGTGAACAAAAACAGAAGAGAATTGCCAAAGAGACAATGGAAATCTATGCTCCTCTTGCACATCGCTTAGGGATGTATGTAATGAAGGCAGAGCTTGAAGATACCTCATTTAAATATATTAATCGTGATCGGTATCGTCGTATTGCACGAATGATTTCTGATACCAAACAAAATCGCGAAAGTGATTTAAACATTATGAAAACCAACTTAGAATATTTACTTGGTGAGAATAATGTTGAATGTAGTGTAAAAGGGCGCATTAAAAATATCTATTCTGTACATAAAAAAATGGTTAGTCGCAATAAAGAATTTGAAGATATCTTTGATTTATTAGCGCTACGCGTTATTGTGAATAGTGTCGAAGATTGTTATAGTACCATTGGGATTATTCACTCCAAGTGGACACCAATCCCTAATCGTTTTAAAGACTATATCGCAATGCCAAAACCTAACTTGTATCAGTCACTCCATACCAGTGTGATTGCGAATGGTAAAATTTATGAGATTCAGATCAGAACCCCACAAATGGATGAAATCGCAGAGTACGGGGTTGCGGCTCACTGGGCATATAAAGAAGGGGCCCCTGGCATTAAAATGACCGATGAAATCTCTAAAAAATTACGGTGGTTTGGTGACTTAGTTGAGTTCACTAAAGAAGCTGATAATGAAAGTGATGTTGTTAATTTATTACGTGATGATATCTTTCAATCAAACGTCTATGTTTTTACCCCAGACGGGGATATCATTGACTTACCCAAAGGATCAACACCCATCGATTTTGCGTTTCGAATTCATACAGAAGTAGGTATAAGGACAGTTGGATCAATCGTCAATGGTAAAATTGTTCCACTTGATTATCAATTAGAAACAGGCGATGTCTGTAATATCAAAACCAGCACAAATTCTTTTGGACCAAACGATAACTGGTTAAAGATTGTTAAAACATCAAATGCAAAATCGAAAATAAAGAACTTTTTAAATAAACGTCAAAAGAACTACTTGATTGATGTTGGACGCGAAGAATTCCAAAAAGAACTTTCACGCAGAAATGTTGAAATTAAATTAACAGACGATATGATAGCTGATTTTTTCACTAATAAAGGTGCTAAAACTGTTGAAGGTTTATATTATGAAATTGGCAAAAACACAATCAGTCCTAAGTCAGCAGTAAACTTATTAGTTGGCGAGTCCGAATATACCGAAGAAGAACTCATCCAACGGATTAATGATAGTGTGTATGTCGATAAGGAAAGTGACTCAAACATCATCGTTGAAGGGATTGACAATCCAAGTGTCAAACTGTCTAATTGTTGTACCCCAATTCCAGGTGACCGGATTAAAGGGTATATCTCTAAAGGATCTGGAATTGCCGTTCATAGAGTACGCTGTAATAATTTAAAATCACTCGATCAAAACCGTTTAATTGATGTTTATTGGGGAACAGATACAACTAAATCCTATACTGTCAACTTAAAGATCATCGCATCAAATAGAGATAACATTTTAGCTGAAATCATAAATACTATCACAGCGAAAAAAGGTAAAGTGACACAAGTTGCTGCCTCAACCAATAAACGATTAGAAGGTGTCATAAAAGTAAAAGTGAGTATCGCAAATAAAAAAGAGTTAGAAAGCATTATTATTAGTGTTCAAAACATTAAAAATATTATTTCTATCGAACGGTTGATGAAATAATGCGAGTCATTGTTCAACGCGTAAAAAAAGCGTCTTGCACAGTCAATGATGAGATTGTATCCTCAATCAATCAAGGGTTTTTACTATTGGTAGGTTTTACCCATTCCGATACAGAAAATACATGTGCCTATCTAGCGAAAAAAATTGCAAAACTACGGATTTTTGAAGATGATCATGAGAAATTAAATATTGCATTAAAGGATAAATCACTGCCCGTATTATCCATTTCTCAATTTACAGTATACGCCGATACCAAAAAAGGAAATCGCCCGTCATTTGTGAACGCGATGAAACCGGATCAAGCCAAAATACTCTACACACGCTTTAATACCCTATTACGTAAACAAGGGATTACCGTCAAAGAAGGTGTATTTGGTGAGCATATGGACATTGCCCTCATAAACGATGGCCCAGTAACGATTATAATGGAGCGTGAAGAGACATGATACGCCAATTAAATGAATCTGATCGAAAAAAGACACAAACATTTCTAAAACGTAACAGTACCTACAATATTTTCATGATTGGTGATATTGAAATGTTTGGCTTCGATAAGCCTTTTCAAACAATTTATGGTGAATTTGAAGCAGATACTTTAGTTAGTATGATGTTAATTTATCATGATAATGTCTGTTATTATAGTCAAAAGTCACAGCTTAATGATGAATTCTTACCCATTTTAAATACCCATACCTATCGCCATATATCTGGTGAAGCGCGCATAATTCAACAATTTAAATCCAGTCATCCAAATTTTAGTGAACAGTTACTATATTTTTGCGAGAACAAAGATCAGTTACAAGCAACGACTGTACCGTCTTATATTACATATGCCACAGATGAAGAGGACTTTAAAAAAGTATATCAATTACTTAAAACGATTGATGAATTTGATATCAAAAATCAATCAGAAGAAGACTATGTCAAAAAGCATTTAAAATGGACAAAAGGTCATACTAAACTATATATTGAAAAAGATAATCAAGCCATTGCAACAGCGACAGTCACCAGTGAAACAAGTGAAAACGGGATGTTAGTTGGTGTTGCAACACACAAAGATTATCGAAATAAAGGATATGCGAGTGAGTTGATTCAAGCACTGAATACAATTTTCATCGCTCAGAAACATAAATCCCTGTGTCTATTTTATGATAATCCACAAGCAGGATCCATCTATCATCGCTTAGGATACCAGACAATTGGACAGTGGATGATGCTTCGGAAGCAGGCATCATGATGGCATTTAGACAGCCGATTATTACAACTAAAAGGCTACGTTTACGACCGATTAAAGAAACAGATCAACGGGCGGTATACGATTATGCGAAACGGGATGATGTAGGACCCAATGCAGGATGGGCGCCGCATGCACATATGAAAGATTCACTGGCTTTTATTCAATATTCAATAAAGAAGCGTGACTTAGGCCAACCAGGTGTTTATGCGATTACCTTCAAAGAGAATGACACCTTAATTGGTACAATTGAAGTTCATTCAGTGCATAACACACGAGGTGAAATTGGTTTTGTATTACATCCAGATTATTGGAACCAAGGCATTATTACAGAAGCCGCACAAGCCATTATAATCTATGCATTTGAGGTGTTAAAGCTCAAACGTCTAGCGTATTGTCACTTTCATCATAATTTTGCTTCAAAACGTGTATGTGACAAACTAGGCTTTGTCTTTGAAGGCGTGTTACGCAAAAAGTTTCAAATGTATGATGGTAGATTATTAGACGATGTAGTCTATTCATTAATTGATGATGATTACGAGAATGACAATATCCCTTGGTTATCTAAAATAAAAGAGACTGTTTGTATTGACTGTATGTCATAAACATTGTATAATCACATATAGAAAACCAATGCGAAAGATGAGTAGATAAATAGATCATAACATAAGCGAGGATGGTTGGTGTAAGCATCTTTATGATCACTATTGAAAGACACTTTCAAGGGCTTTTTTGAACAAAGTAAAAAAAGACGTTCCCTCGCGTTAAGAGGAAAGGGCCTAGCTTGCTAGGAACTAAGGTGGTACCGCGGAGAAACTGATTCGTCCTTAAACATGTGTTTAGGGACGTTTTTATATAAAGGAGGAAATATCAATATGATACGAAAAATGAAAGGTATGTATGACGTTTTACCAGATGAAGTAAGTACATGGCAACACATTGAAAAAGTACTTCACAGTGTAAGCAAACTCTATCATTTCAAAGAAATTAGAACCCCTATTGTAGAATCATCTGATCTCTTTCACCGTAGTGTAGGTGAAAGTTCTGATATTGTGTCAAAAGAGACTTATGACTTTAGTGATCGTGGAAAGCGTGATAATACATTGCGCCCTGAAGGAACCGCTGGTGTCGTAAGAAGCTATATTGAAAATAAACTATATGCGGATGCGAATCAAGTTCAAAAGCTGTATTACTTAGGACCAATGTTTCGTTATGAACGTCCCCAAAAAGGACGCTATCGCCAGTTTGTTCAATTTGGCGCAGAAAGTTTTGGCAGTCCATTACCAGAAATGGATGCCGAATTAATAGATTATGCTGTAACAATTCTTAAAGCTTTAAAACTCAAAAATGTTACTGTAAGAATCAATTCGATCGGGGATGAAGAAAGCCGCGACAATTACCGTGACGCGTTACTAGATCACTTAAAGGATGACATTACTGAGTTGTGTCATGACTGTCAAGTACGCTATGACACAAACCCCTTAAGGATATTAGACTGTAAAGTCGATAAAGATCATCCCTTATTACAATCTGCCCCAAAACCCATTGATTACTTGAATGAAACAAGTAAAGCACACTTTGATCAAGTCATTGCTTTTCTTGACAGTATGGATTTAAATTATGAAGTAGATCCTAATTTAGTGCGTGGGCTCGATTATTATACCCATACTGTGTTTGAACTGGATGCGAACGTGCCTACCTTGGGTGCACAAAATACAATTTGTGCAGGGGGACGCTATAACCATTTAGTCAGTTCACTAGATGGTCCGGATAAGCCAGGGGTTGGATTTGCCTTTGGACTTGAACGTCTACTGTTCGCATTAGAACACAGTAACTACACACCAAAAAAAGACATGATTCATTTATACATTATGATTCTTGGTGATAAACAAAAGGCAGATGGGATTAAATTATTACATCGCTGTCGCCAAGGAGGCTTAACGGCTGACATTGATTATTTAGATCGCAGTATGCGAGCGAAATGGAAAGAAGCTGACCGATATAATGCACGTTTTGTCGCAATTTACGGTGATCAAGAACGTGAAAAG
Source organism: Candidatus Izemoplasma sp. (assembly GCA_036172455.1). Lineage (NCBI taxonomy): Bacteria > Bacillati > Mycoplasmatota > Mollicutes > Candidatus Izemoplasmatales > Candidatus Izemoplasmataceae > Candidatus Izemoplasma > Candidatus Izemoplasma sp. The sequence goes on along the minus strand of JAXKVY010000001.1, from coordinate 120,381 downwards.
AATGTGATTGCTGTGAAAGATCAGATTTCTGGTGAACAGGTTGAAATACCAACCAATGATCTATATCAACATGTCATGACAGAACTCATGAAACCAAGTAAAGATTGCGGTTGTGACGACTGCAATTGCGAATAGAGGAGCGAATGATGAAACGAACACATACAAATGGTGAATTACGAATAGAAAATGTAGGTGACACAGTTGTATTAAAAGGCTGGGTTGCTAAAAAACGTGATTTGGGTAAACTGACGTTTATTGACTTAAGAGACCGTACTGGTATTACCCAACTTGCTTTTAACCAAGACTCTGATTTTAAACATATTATCCAAGCCATTAAAAGTGAGTATGTCTTAGAAATTGAAGGAACAGTCATTGAACGAAGCAGTAAAAATAAAGAGATTCCAACCGGTGATATTGAAGTAGATGTCACAACATTAAACATCTTAAACACTGCTGAACAATCACCTATGTTAATTAAAGATGAGACCGATGCACTAGAAGAAATTCGCTTAAAATACCGTTATTTAGACTTACGCAGACCCGTCTTACAAAAAACCTTTAAAATTCGACATGAAGCAGCGCAAGCGACTCGTGAATTCTTAAACCAAGAAGGCTTTTTAGAAATAGAAACGCCGATATTAACCAAATCTACCCCAGAAGGGGCAAGAGATTACTTAGTACCTTCCCGCATAAACGAAGGGGAGTTTTTCGCCTTGCCACAATCACCACAAATCTTTAAACAATTGTTGATGGTTGGTGGGTTTGAAAAGTATTATCAGATAGCTAAATGTTTTCGTGATGAAGATCTACGTCGTGATCGTCAACCTGAGTTCACCCAAATTGATATTGAAACAAGTTTCTTAGATCAATCTGATATTATGGATATTAGTGAACGGTTAATCAAACATATCATGAAAAAAGTGAAAGGTGCTGTGTTTAATGATGCGTTTCCAATTATGACTTACAAAGAAGCGGTTGAACGTTATGGAACGGATAAGCCTGATACACGCTTTGGTATGGAACTTGTTAATTTAACAAACTGGGCAAAAAATACAACTTTTGGTGTCTTTACCAATAACATCGATAAAGGTGGAATTGTTAAAGGGATTACTGTTAAAAATGGACAATCTCATTACTCAAATAAAGATGTCGATCAGTTAACTGACTTTGTGAAAAAGTTTGGAGCCAAAGGTTTAGCCACTCTAAAAGTGAAAGAAGATGGCTTATCTGGTGGTATTAAAAAGTTCTTTACAGAAGAACAGCAAGTTACTTTAATCGATAGGATGGATGCTGAGAATGGAGATTTAATATTAATGGTCTCTGATTCACGAGCTGTTGTCCATCAATCACTAGACCAATTACGTCGTCATATCGCAAAAGATCTTGTATTATATGATAATGATACCTATGATTTCTTATGGGTTGTTGATTGGCCAATGTTTGAATATCGTGCTGATGTTGACAAATTTTTCTCATTACACCATCCCTTTACAATGGTTCAAGAAGACTATTTAGATTCTTTAAAAGATGACCCTGAAAACGCCTTAGCATACGCTTATGATTTAGTTGTTCAGGGACAAGAACTTGGTGGTGGAAGTATTCGTATCCATAAAGAATCTGTACAAGAAACCGTCTTTGATGTACTCGGTATTAGCCAAGCAGAGGCGAGAAAGAAATTTGGTTTCTTATTAGATGCCTTAAAATACGGCACACCGCCACATGGTGGTATTGCTTTTGGATTTGATCGTTTAGTGATGATTTTAGCAGGCACAGATAATATCCGTGATGTTGTCGCATTTCCAAAAACAAATAGTGCACAATGCTTACTTACCAAAGCGCCAAGTGTGATTGACCCGTCATTGTTAAAAGATTTACACATCAAAACGCTGAAATAATTTTCAAAAAGACAACTTTATGGTATAATAAAGTGGATTGAAGGATGTGATTAAGGTGGATAAACAAAATAAATTCTTAAGTGACCAATTTTTGAACAAGGCAATTCGTGTGCTTGTTGTTATTTTATTATCGCTTGCGATTTTGCTATTGGCATCACAATTTAATGCCTTATGGTTTAAATTTATGGATGCATTACGTTCAGTATTGGTACCTGTGGCATTAGCGTGGCTAATATCACTGATAATGTACCCACTTATTCGACTTTTAGAACAACGTGGTGTTGGCTCTAGAGGGCTTAGTGTCAGTGTTGTTTACATTGGTAGTATCAGTGTATTCTTGCTTGTTATTTATTACTTATGGCCATTTTTGATTAGCCAAGTTAGAAGTTTCTTTGAAAATGATTGGGTCATGATTCAATTATATTTTGAGAATGATTTTCGTAATGAGTTTATTTTTGGGACAGAGATTTACGACTGGATTATTGAAACGATTAATAATTCAACCATTATTGAAGATACGATATCAAGTTTCGTCGATAATGTTACTGCCTCACTATCGAGCACCTTGATTAATGTGTTTACGGTTATTATCGTATTGCCAATCTTATTATTATACTATCTATTAGATTATGAATTAATTAATGACTCAATGCGTTCGCTGATTCCTGCGCGCTTTGAAAAGTCGACATCAGAACTCGGAAGTCGTTTCAACCATACCGTTGGTGCATACCTTCGGGGACAGCTTGTCTTAATGCTTGCGATTGGCATTGTTGCGACAATCCTGTATAAATTGATTGGATTACAATATTTCTTTATCTTTGGTATTATTGTTGGATTAACAAACATTATACCTTATTTCGGGGCCATTATTGCGATGGTACCGGTAGTTATTTATGCTGTTATTACACGTGATACTGGACCAGCACCACTGTTAGTTGTTGCGGTGAATATCGGATTGCAAATGATTGAAGGAAATATCTTCCAACCAATCATTATGGGAAAACAGTTAGAAATGCATCCGATTGTTATTATCGTATCCATCTTATTCTTTGGTAGCTTATTTGGCACCATTGGTGTTGTCTTTGCATCACCAATTGCCGCGTCGATACGTGTCCTTTATCAATTTTATAAAGAAAAACAACATGAAAAAAGTGGCGAGGAAGTTGTCGCCAGTGATGCGTGATGAAGCCTAATATTTATACCGTTCACCAGATAAATATCATTTTGTTTATTATTACATCTGTGATGTTTGTCCCAATTATTGTTGTATTTGCTTTTATCTTTGATTTACAAACAATGATTGATCCATTAACGATTTTGCTTATTGGGGCAGCTGGACTGGGCATCTTTATAGGTATGGGCATGTTGTTGTTAGTCTTCCAACGACAACGTAATTATCGCGCTGTTAAAGCATCCTATCACAAAGAATTTAGTTACTTATTATTTATTTCAGCGTTAGGTGTTTTTGGACTGGGTATTATCTTTACCTATCTAGGTGGTCCTGCCAAATACATTCCGCATGTCGTTATTCCATTGTTTTTAGGTGTTTATGCAGCATTATTCTTTATTGGTAGACGATACTTTAACGTTGACAATTTTCGTTAAATTTATATGAAGGCTACCCTGTAGCCTTTTTCAAAAGGTGATGTCATGATACACGCAAGAACACAAAGACAATTTGGTGAAGAAACCTATCAAAAACTAATCAACCACACGATCATGATTGTCGGACTTGGTGGGGTTGGTGGCTATGTTGCTGAATCGCTTGCACGATTTGGGATCAAACATTTAATTTTAGTGGATCACGACACTGTTGAAGCAAGTAACATAAATCGGCAGATAGTTGCTTTACACTCAACGATAGGTAATCTTAAGGTGGATGTTTTAAAGAAACGTATAACTGATATCAATCCAGAAATAGAGATTACTGTGTATCCTGTTTTTTATAATGCGGATACAAAAACGAAACTATTTGAACACAAGATTGATTTCATTGTTGACGCAATCGATACAATCACCTATAAAATAGATCTTGCAAAGGAATGTTTAAACCGGGATATTGGTCATATAGCTGTCATGGGTACAGGGGATAAATTAGGCCCAGAAAACCTAAATATTATGCCTCTTTATAAAACACAAACAGACCCCATTGCGCGTGTGATGCGCCGCAAGCTTAAAACACATCCTGGATATAAAACGCTTCAGACAGTGTGTTCATTTGAACAACCAAGTGCGATTAATAAGGAAGGCCGTACACCAACGTCTAATGCATTTGTCCCTGCGAGTGCTGGACTTATGGCCAGTAGTTATGTCACAAGATACTTACTTGAAAAAATAAAACGATAGGAGAGAATAACATGAAATCAATTGTTTTTGCCGGAGGTTGCTTTTGGGGTGTAGAAGCCTATTTTAAACAATTAGACGGTGTCGACCACACAGAAGTGGGCTATATTGACGGAACAGGAGAAGCGACTTATGAAGAAGTATGCTCTGGAAGTGGGCATGCAGAAGCTGTGTTAATCCGCTATGATGAATCGATTATTTCACTGAAGAAATTATTAGATCATTTATTTAACATTATTGATCCTACAAGTGTGAATAAACAAGGAAATGATGTTGGTGTTCAGTATCGGACTGGGATTTATAACTATGCGAGTGACGAAATCCCATTTATTAAAAACTATCTTAATATTCGTGCCAAGGAGTATCAAAAACCACTTGCGTTAGAACTTAAAACAAATCTAACCTTTTTCCCTGCAGAAGAGTATCATCAAGATTATTTAGAGAAAAATAAACATGGGTATTGCCATATTGATTTAGACTCTTATAAAAACGTAAAATAACCCGCTAAAGAAGGAGCATATAATGAAACGAACAGATTATATTTCTTGGGATACCTATTTTATGGGTGTGGCAAGTTTAAGTGCTATGCGAAGTAAAGATCCAAGAACGCAAGTTGGTGCGTGTATTGTGAATGAACAAAAGCGCATTGTGGGTATTGGCTATAATGGCTTTCCCTATGGCGTTGATGATGATGATTTTCCGTGGGATAAAAATGAAGTTTGGCTTGAATCTAAATATCCATATGTCGTTCATGCCGAACCCAATGCAATATTAAATGCGACAGTCCCCCTCGAAGGAGCGACGCTTTATGTCACCTTATTTCCATGCAATGAGTGTGCAAAGTTAATCATTCAAAGTGGCATTAAAGAAGTGGTCTATTTAGCCGATAAATATCACGACCAACTGAGTTTCGTGGCTTCTCGTCGAATGTTTGATGCCGCAAAGGTAACGTACCGCAGATTAACAAACTATGAACTGGTGATGAATCATGGTAAACCAAACAAAACGTAAACAAATCCTTGAATGGGCAGTGTTGAGTCTTATAACACTGCTTGTTTTAATCACATCATTAATCCGTGTAGACTATACCTTCACATCCCCAGGATATAATAATAATGTATCTAGCTTCATTGAATTTGATACACCTACTCCCTTAACAGGTTCTTTTCACACAACAAGTGTGATTCATTATGAGCGGACAACAATGTTTCAATACTATGCTGCCAAGTTATTTAACCATGTGGATGTTAATGAAATGCCACCGTTTTATGCCTACTTAGATTTAGAGGATTTGCGTGTGCAAAGCTATCTCTCTAAGGATGATAGCATTGCAACAAGTATTGTCAACGCAGCCAATGAAGCCGGTATTGACCTTGATTATACCACGTACACCACGGTATATTTAACATGGAGCTATTTAGAACCCGATACACTAGAAATAGGCGACCATATTTTAAGGGTGAATGATATACCCATCGACACGTTTGATTTTACCACTGTCAGTTGTGATGATACTGCAACTTTTGATATATTACGCGACAAAGAACCAATGACAGTGAGAATGAGTCCAACAGAAATTGATGACAGTTGCCGATTTGGGATTAGTCTTAAAGCGTTTACTGAAATCACTGAAGAGAACCTTCCTTATCATATTATCGAGACCAATACAGGGGGGCCTAGTGGTGGGATTATGCAGGCATTATATGTTTATAGCCAAATGATTGAGACAGATATTACCAAAGGCTATAAAATAGCCGGAACAGGAACCATTGATTTAGCTGGTAAAGCTGGCTTAATTAGGGGCGTAGAACAAAAACTGATTACCGCAATTCACAACGATATTGATATCTTTTTCGTGCCTCACTTAAGCAATGAAAATACGGATAATTATGTGGTCGCAAAAGCGTTATATGATACATTAGATACTGATTTAAAATTGGTTCCAATCACATCGTTAGACGATGCGATTACCTATTTATCGTCATTAGAAAGTAGTGGTTCATCATGATCCGTTTCCCAATCTTTCATCTACACAAATACTATAATAAAAAAGAGATTGCAAATGCCTTTCTTACTGGCGTGATATATCATATCATTGGTCTCGTTGGACTTGGTCTTATACTCGCTAATCTGATTTTCTTATACATTCCTTATCTTGTCTACTTTCTAACATCCGCCTTCATTTTAGGCAGTTTTATTTTAGCTCGGGGTAATACAGTCATCATTGATCAATTAAAAAAAGAAACGCATTTAGCCACATTTCCCTATGAACGGATGTATAAACAAAATACATTATTTGATATTACGCTATTATTTATTGCCTTAATTGGCTTATATTTTACCATTAACTAACACAAAGAGGTGACATCATGACAAAAACAACCCGAATTGGTCTCCTGGTAATTAGTATATTAGTTGCCCTCGATCAGATCACAAAATTACTCATCAAGACACAGTTATATCTTGGTGAAGAAATACCTGTAATCCCACAATTTTTCACAATCACATCGCACCGTAATGACGGTGCTGCATGGGGAATCTTCAGTGGAAACATGCTCTTTTTCTATCTCATTACTTTGATCGCTGGTGTACTCTTTTATCTTTTGTTAAAAGAGTCAGATGTAACAACAAAGAAATTTTATTCGTATGGTATTTTTCTTATGGTTGCCGGTGGGATCGGTAATTTCATTGACCGTCTAGCCTATAAACAAGTCGTTGATTTTATTGATATTGACATTTTCAGTTATACAACATTTCCCATCTTTAATATTGCCGATATTTGTTTAGTTATCGGAATGATTATGTTTACCTTAGATGTCATCATCGAGGAGGTATTTTATGGAAACCATCATCGTAACACAACAAAATGAACATGAGCGACTCGATCGTTTTTTAGCCGATCAACTCACATTATCGCGTAATGTTATTCAACAATATATTAAAGATGATCACATTTTAGTGAATGGGGCATCTAGTAAAGCCAATTATAAAATCAAGGTTGAAGACACCATTACGATTAATCCGCCAGCACCTAAAGAAATTTCTTTAAAACCAGAAGATATTCCTTTAGATATCATCTATGAAGATGATGATGTTGCTGTGGTGAATAAACCGGTGGGGATGGTTGTCCATCCCGGCGCAGGAAATCCAAGTCATACAATGGTAAATGCGTTATTATATCATTTAGATGATTTAACTGCGATTAAGGGGGAGATTCGCCCTGGAATCGTCCATCGGATTGATAAAGAAACCAGCGGATTATTGATGGTTGCCAAAAATGATTTAGCCGTTGAACACCTATCAAAGCAACTCCAAGAAAAAACGGTTGAACGCACATACGTTGCCCTTGTAGAAGGCGTTATTGATCACAACAAAGGTAAAATCAATGCTCCCATTGGCCGCCATAAAACACGGCGCCAACATATGGCTGTGGTCGAAAATGGAAAGCCAGCAATTACCCATTTTACCGTTATAAAACGATATGAAAACCATACCCTAATCGAATGCCAATTAGAAACCGGTAGAACCCATCAAATTCGCGTCCATTTAGCTTATATCGGTCATCCCTTAGTAGGTGACCCAAAATATGGTAGACGTAAAACAGACACATCGCATGGACAATATCTTCATGCAAAATCCCTTGGCTTTAAACATCCCCGGACAGAAGAAACCTTGTTTTTTGAAAGCCCATTACCAGACTTTTTTCAAACAACCTTAAATGAACTAGAATAGAGGAATCCACATGCCAGATTTTTATATGCATGCTAAATTTGCCAAAGAGATTGAAGAAATATTACCTGTATCGCTTGATACACCATCCTTATTGCTTGGTGCGCAAGGACCAGATCCGTTTTATTATAAAGTTTTAGGCGGTAAAACACACGATTATCGATACTATGCGGATCGACTACACGATACCGACACAGCAAAAAGCCTATCGCTTTTAACCACGTATGTTAAAACGCATCCCAATCAAAAACTTATCAGTTTTTATATTGGGTATTTATGTCACTATGCTCTCGATGTGACTGTGCATCCTTACATCTATCACCATGTGGGTGTCTATGATGTCAATCAACCAACCACGCATCCGTGGCGCGGCTTACACTTACGCTTTGAGCGCGCTGTCGATATCAAGTTAATTGAACATGATTATGATATAAAAGCGCATCAGTTCAATGTGAATAGTTTATTACCTAAGTACAATACAGAAGAGACAATCGATTATGCCATATCGCATATCATTCATAAAACCTTTGACAGTAATCCAGGCTTATCTTACACCGTAGCTTCAAAAGCAATGAAACGTACGTTAAAATGGATGGTTCGTGACCGTTTTGGCATGAAGCGATTATTGTATAAAGGCTTAGATCGCTTTAATCATAAAACGGATTTATTCTTACAAGACCTCTCTTTACATGCGAAGCCAATCCCGTTTGATTATCTTAATATAGATCATCATCCTTGGCATCACCCCATCACTAATCAAAAATCAACTGCCTCTGTCTTTGATTTATATGACCAGGCAAAAGAATTTGTGCTTAATATATTAGATACTGTATTACCGTATATTGAAGGAAAAGGCACCGTTGACCTGTCGACAGTTTTTACCAATTTATCTTTTAATACAGGGATTAATTGTGACCGCGGAAGCAAGATGAAATATATTCAAATATATACTGAAAAGCAACAATAAAAAAGTTGCTTTTTTTATAGTTTTTTTCAATAAAAGACCTTAGCCCTAAATAAAAACTAAAACCCGTATTTTTATCATTTTACCTCTCTTGCATTCTTCAAAATAGCGCGTATAATAGAATACACAAAACACTTGGAGGTGGTAAAATGGATAATTATCGGATACATAGAAATATATTATGTATTGACCTGAAAAGCTTTTATGCATCAGTAGAATGCGCTATTAGAGGGCTAAACCCATTTACCACCCCACTCGTTGTAGCAGATAAATCACGGGGTGGCGGCAGTGTTGTTCTAGCTGTGACACCGTACTTGAAAAAACGTGGGGTTAAGAACCGCTGTCGCATTCATAATCTTCCAAAAGATGGAGAGATTATCTATGCCAAACCACGGATGAAGAAATACTTAGAAATGTCGACTAAGATTATTGATATCTATCTAAAATATGTCTCCTATGAAGACATGCATATTTATAGTATTGATGAAGTCTTTTTAGATTTGACCACTTACTTGAATTACTATGAAAAAAGCGATGAAGAAATGGCAAAGATTATTCTTGATGATATCTTAGAAACTACTAAAATACCCGCAACATGTGGGATTGGTCCGAATATGTTACTAAGTAAGATTGCCCTTGATATTGAGAGCAAACATTCACCGACCTTCATCGCTAAATGGAGTTATGATGATGTAGAACATAAACTATGGAATATTACACCATTATCAGAAATGTGGGGCATTGGTTCACGGATGGAACAAAATTTGAATCAGCTCGGTTTATATACGGTTGGTGATATTGCCCGTTATCCACTGAAGCGCCTTCGTAAATACTACGGTATTTTAGGCGAAGAGTTATATCATCATGCACACGGTATTGATCAATCCATCATCAGTGAAAAAATAGCGTATGAACCTGTCTCAAAAAGTGTTGGCCACGGTCAAACACTCTTTCATGATTACTTTTATGATGACGTTAAACAAATTATTTTAGAGATGACTGATTTAGTTGCTAAACGGTTACGAGAAGGAGAGAAGAAGGCTTACACAATTCACTTTGGTATTGGCTATTCAAAGGTAGTTGGTGGTGGGTTTTCTCATCAACGTACGCTACCATTTCCCACATGGAATGAAAGTGAAATTTATCGAATATGCCTTGATTTACTGGATGAACATTATGATGAATCACCCATTAGACGGGTATCGATTAGAGCCTCAAACCTTGTGAAAGAATATTTTATTCAACTCAACTTATTTAGTGATGTTTCACAAAAAATTAAAGAACACAAAATCCATAAAACAATTGACAATATTCAATTTAAACATGGCAAAAATACGATTATAAGAGGTTCTAGTTTAACCGATGCCTCTACCATACAAGCACGTAACGAAATGGTTGGTGGTCATAATGCCTAACACCTTAGAACATTATGTTTATCGCGATCGTAAGATGATGAAATGGTTGCCTTTTGGTGCCTTAACAGAACAAGGTGACTACTTACAAGAACTCTTTGCGAAACGAAATAGACAAGAGAAGCCAACCTTATTAAGCGATGCGGAAAATGAGATGAACTATATTTTAGAAGAAGCAATCGCAATGTCTTTACCTATTAAAGTAACCTACTTTGAACAGTATACGTATCATACAATCAGTGGCTTAGTCACAAAAGTCGATCAGATGCATAGACAACTAACCATTAATGGGACACGATTATCTGCCCAGCAAATCACTGATATTAGATTTCAATAAAACAACGGTACACGATTATACACGTGTACCGTTTTGATTAAATTAAGCTTGGTTTCTATATTTTTTATAGTCCCCCACTAAAAAAGATATCGACCACATGACGCTTTCGTGATACAATGTAAAAGAAAGGGTGATGTGGTGAAGACTAAACAAATTATATTATCGATATTACTGATTATAATCCTTAGTACCGCCTTTTACATTGAGCAATTTATTGCATGGGAAACATTCAATTTTGGTCCAGTATTTATTGTGATTATACTGTTTGGCATACTAAAAATGATTTTTTACACTATGGATATTACACAACAAAGAATGGGCTATATATTTGCCATAAGTACCTGTTTATATTTCATTATATATACGTATATGACATTTTCAGGATACAGAGGCGGGACGAGTGCGCTCTCTATTGCGGTCCCCATTCTACTGATAATGACCTATGCCTATGCCTCACTCTATTCTTCAAAAAATAATAAGACAACACGGATTATATTAGATGGATTTCTCATTATCACACATGTTATGCTTATATTGTTTATCATGGGTGGCATTGGTTTAGCAAGTTATGGCGTATTATAAAAAACACGGTACATCAGTACCGTATTTTTTTTGATGTTTTGTCTTATGCTTCTTGAGTAGGATCAACGAAAGTACGTTGTGCCATTTCTTGGTCTAAAACATAAAGACCGGCATCTTTTACAAGTTTGATTTTGTCGATTAATGAAGAGAAAGTATCTTCCTCTTCAACTTGTTCATCCAAATACCAGTTTAAAAAGCTGATTGCCGCATAGTCACTAACCTCATTAGCAATTTTCATTAAATTATTAATCCGTGCAGTTACTTTTTTCTCGTGTGCAAGTGAAGTTTCAAAAGCATCTAATAAACTATCATAATCATTTTGTGGTGTATCAAATCCTGTAATGTTTACACGTTCACCGCGATCATTAAGATAGTTAATGAATTTCTTTGCATGCGCTAATTCTTCTTCGTATTGAATCATAAACCAATTTTCAAATCCGTCTAATCCTAATGTTGCGACATATCCAGCCATTGCAAGATAGATATGTGCCGATTCAATTTCAAAATTCAATTGTTCGTTGATTGCTTCTACTAATTTTTTATCCATAATGTCATCTCCTTTTCATACTTATTATAACGAAGTTATTCTATCATGACAACATAAACATACTATTTCGCTAATTTTTTTGCTTTATCAAATGTTGTAAAGTGTGTTTTGGCAATATTCTCCAAGTATGCTTCACCATGTTTTTTAATCAACGAGGCCGCGATATCGTCAACTTTTGCGCCTGCCCCTTTTGGCAAGGTTACGCCAACTTGATCAGATAAGTGATCAAAGTGCTTTAAAAAAGCATATCTAGCCAAAATACTGGCTAAAGCCACACTGGCATAACGACTTTCTGCCTTGGTTAAAAAGGTGATATTGCGATATACACGTTGTTCAGTATTTAAATACTGAAAATATTTTTTCTCAGGTGTGAATTGATCGATAATCACTTCTGGACTTCCGTGGATTTTTTGAAGCAAATTTAAAATTGCTTTATTATGTAAATACGCTTTAATTTTATTCATATTGAATCCCTTTTTAACGAGTTGATTATACTTATCATTATGGAGGGTTAACAAACTAAATGTGCCCATATCTTTAATTGCTTCACCAATAATGAGGATTTGCTCATCAGACACATTTTTAGAGTCACGAATATTTAATTGTTTATATACTTCTATATCACTTTGATTCAAATGAAAAGCACACACAGTAATTGGTCCAAAAAAGTCACCCGTTCCTACTTCATCACTACCAATAGACGGGTAGAAGTAATCTTTGAAATCTGGTTTTTTTGACGCTGACTCGGCCGCAGGGTAATTAAGTATAGTCAACCACATATTATACTCATCTTCGGCATCTTCGCCTTGAAACATAACCTTACCAGTTGTATATATGGATACAGCAACATATTCTGTTTTCGCAAAAAACACAATATGCGGACTATTATTCTCAACTTCATAGTCTTGATAGAACTGTTTTATTCGCGCTATATCTGTTTTACTCATATTTTTTAAGACAAAATTCAAAAAAACCACCTCGCATCTATTATTTTACCACAATCTTTGATAAAATAATATCTAGGAGTGATGAAAATGTATGCAGAAACACAATTACTAGAATTTAATAAAGTAAAAGAACACATTACTGCCTATGCACACACGACGATTGGAAAAGACAAAGTTCGTCAATTAGCGCCTAGCAATAATAATTTAGAAATCACACGTAAATTAAACGAAGTATCACAAGCAAAATACATCACAGAAGGATACAAAGAAGCTCCTTTTGGTGGTGTTAGAGATGTCACAGATATCCTCAAACAAGCGAAGATATATGCGACCCTTACTCCAAAAGACTTTCTTGATATTATGGGACTTGTGGATGCGTCGAAAAATATGATACGCTTTTTTAAGCAAGTCGAAGAAAATGAATTACCTTTTGATGCCTTATTACCGTATCTCGATGACTTAAATCATGTCAAAACAATTAAAGACGAGATCATGCAGGTTATTACGATTGATGGTAAAATACGTGATGATGCCTCATCTGAACTGTCGCGTATCAGACGAAATATCGCTAGTAAAGAACGTAAAGTGAATGAAAAATTAAATCAATTTTTAAATCGCAACAAGAAAAAATTAACTGAATCTTTAATTACTATGCGGTCTAACCGGTTTGTTGTACCTGTAAAAGCAAGCGACAAAAACAGTGTCAAAGGAACAGTTGTTGACATGTCTAGCAGTGGTGAAACAGTCTATATTGAACCCGCAAGCGTCGCAGAAATCAATAACCAAATTTCTTTACTTAAAATTGAAGAACAAAATGAAATTGAAAAATTGTTACGAGATTTAACCGCTTTTATTGCCGGATATCATGGTGTGCTTAAAACAAACTTTGATGTTTTAACAACCCTAGATTACCTATTCGCGGTAGGTAAATATAGTATTGAGTTACTGTGTGTGAAACCAGATATTACGAAAAAGACCATTGACTTACAAAAAGCCCGACACCCATTAATTGATCAAAAAGAGGTTGTTGCGAATACCATTGCATTTAATCCTGGACAAGATACCATTATTATTACAGGACCAAATACAGGTGGGAAAACTGTTGCTTTAAAAACGATGGGATTACTCTCTATAATGGTTCAATCAGGGTTGCTTATTCCTGTTGAACCGGAAAGTAAAACAATCATTTTTACCCATATTTTCGCCGATATTGGTGATGAACAAAGTATTGAACAATCCTTATCTACATTTTCATCACATATGACTCGGATTATCCGAATTATTAAACAATGTACCCCAGGATCACTTATTTTACTAGATGAGTTAGGTAGTGGGACTGACCCGAAAGAAGGATCTAGTCTTGCGATGGCTATTTTAGATCATATTAATCAATTTAATGTGTACACGATTGCCACAACACATTATCCCGAGTTAAAAGCCTACGCCTATGATAAAGAGCATATTATAAATGCCAGTGTCGAATTCGATGTGAACACATTATCCCCTACATATCGTTTATTACTAGGTACCCCCGGTAAATCAAATGCGTTATTAATTAGTGAACGGCTCGGGTTACCCAAAAAAGTGATTGACAGAGCCAAAGAGCACGTTATTACAACAAATACCGATGTATCAGAATTGATCAATAAATTAGAGAAACAAGGGAATGTTCTAGATGAAAAAATTCAAGAATATGATCAATTGATTGCCCGAAACAAAGAATTAATCGAAGACAACAAACGATTAAAACGTGATTTACGGGAAGAAAAAGATCAATTAAAACAGAAGGCTAGTCTAGAAAAACATAAGGTCTTGACACAGGCAAAACGCGAAGCAAGTAAGCTGATTAAAGAAATAGAAGCCTTACAAAAAGAAAGCGAAATTAAGCCTCATGAACTAGCTGAATTAAAATATAAAACCAAAGAATTGTTGCATAATGACGTAAGGGATTCAGAAACACTTGAACATACTTACCAAACAGGAGATTTAGTCACCGTGTTAAAGTTTAACCGAACAGGCGAACTCTTAGAACAACAAAAAAATAGAAAATGGTCTGTCAAAATGGGCTCATTAACGATGAACTTAGATGAAAAAGAGTTTGAATTTATCGAACATAAAGATAAACCTAAAAAACCTGTAAAAGTGAAATCAAAGGTTCATAAGTACACGCCAACCACGCTGGATTTAAGAGGTCTTCGATATGAAGAAGCAAAAGCCAAACTTGATAAATATGTAGATGATTGTGTTTTAGCAAATATTCCATTTGCGACAATCATCCATGGTTTTGGAACATTGACCTTACGAAAACTTGTAAAAGATTATGTCGATAAACACCCTCAAATCAACAGTCATCGTGATGGGAAAGCCAATGAAGGTGGGAATGGCGCAACCATCATTGAGTTAAAAAATTAAAAAAAGTATTTATATAGGCAAATTGATTGAAAACAAAGAATTTATTAAGTATAATAATCATGTATTTTAGAAGGAGGAATTAATTATGGCAATAATTTATGCAAATGCAGATGATTTTAAAGAAAAAACTAAAGAAGGAACATGTCTCGTAGATTTCTACGCAGATTGGTGTGCGCCTTGTCGCATGTTAGCGCCAGTATTAGAACAGATTGCTGAAGAAAACGAAGACATCACAATCGTCAAAGTCAATGTTGATGAAAATCAATCATTAGCTGCTGAACATGGTGTTCGCGGAATTCCAGCAATCCATGTTATGAAAGATGGAAAACAAGTTGCTTCACGTGCTGGGTTCTTACCTAAAGACGCATTAGTTGATTGGGTTAAAAACGCATAAAATACCAAGTTTTATAACTTGGTTTTTTTTTGCCTTTTTAGTATAATGAGACTGGTGATATAATGGATGGTATTCTACTTGTAAACAAGCCTAAAGATTACTCTTCACATGATGTTGTTGCGGTATTAAGAGGTATCTTGAAAACTCGAAAAATTGGTCATAGTGGGACCTTAGACCCTGATGCGACTGGCTTATTGGTTGTCGGGATTGGTAAAGGCACAAAAATTATGCGCTACTTAAACCAAGATGATAAAGGCTATGAAGCAACGGTCTGTATTGGTAAAGCAACAACAACGCTAGATGATACAGGGGAGGTTACTGATACTAAGTCAGTATCTAGATTAACTGGTGTCGATGATGTCTTGGCATCTTTTTTAGGTCAGTATACACAAACACCACCCATGTATTCAGCAATTAAATATAAGGGGAAACGTCTCTATGAATATGCCCGTAAAGGGATTATAATCGATGATATTCCCTCACGGGATATTACGATTAAAGAAATTGCAAGAACAAGTGAGATTCGATATGAAAATGATAAGGCTTATTTTGAGTATAATGTATTAGGATCCAAAGGGCTTTATGTTAGAACATTATCTTATGATCTGGCCAAGAAATTAGGCTATCCTGGGTATAACTATCAATTAAATCGAGTGAAAGCTGGACATTTTAGTTTGGATAACGCTTATACCTTAGAAGATATTAAAGGCGGTAACTATACTTTAATATCATTATCAGATGCGTTAGGTCATTTACCGAAAGTTATCGCAAATAAAAGGATGCAAGAAGACATAAAATATGGTAGACTATTATCTGTGACCGATTTCCCACATTTAGGATTAACCCGTGTTGTGGATGAAAGTAATCAATTACTGGCCATTTACACAAAGCATCCAAAGCGGATGGCTATGAAGCCAACAAATGTCTTTGTAAAGGATTGATACAATGGAAATTAAAACATTAAATGGGCATGCAATTAAAGAAAAAACAGTTGCGGCTATAGGATTTTTTGATGGTGTTCATTTAGCCCATCAAGCATTAATTGAAAAAACGATTGAGATAGGAAATCAAAAACAATTGCCTACCGCAATCATTACCTTTGATGAGCATCCGAAAAGTATTTTATATGATTTTGATTACCATTATATTACCCCTTTAAAACGAAAACTTGAAATTTTTAAACAATATAATATCGATACTGTTTATGTTATTAACTTTACAAAAGAAAAAGCGAATTTATCACCAAGTAAGTTTATTGATCATTATTTACTCAATATTGATACATTGGTCTGTGGCTTTGATTTTAAATTCGGTGCACGAGGTAGTGGTACAATCAAGACCTTACAAGCACACACTGAATTTGATACTGTCATTGTTAAAAAGATTACTTATCATGGCTTTAAAATTGGTAGCACCCATATTAGAGATTTAATTCAGTCTGGGCATGTTGAACAGGTTACCCCTATTTTGGGTGATTATTACATGATTGAAGGAGAAGTCATTCATGGTCAAAAGAAAGGCCGAATGATTGGATATCCTACCGCAAATGTTGATACTGATCATTATCTTATCCCTAAACAAGGGGTATATGTGACAAAAACAAAAGTTGGCGATAGATGGTATGATTCGATGAGTAGTGTGGGACACAATCCAACACTCAACTGTCGTGTAGAACTAAGCGTTGAGTCAAATATTTTTAATTTTAACCAAGATATTTACGGTCAAGAGATCACGATTAAGTTTTTACATCGTCTACGTGATGAAGAGAAGTTTGATTCTGTTGATGCCTTAATAAAGCGTATTGATGAGGATAAAGAAAATACATTAGCGTATCTAAAAAAGAATAAGGAATAATCCTTGCATCTCAAAAAAGGTATGCTATAATATATTGTGCGCCTATTTCTATGTTTTACGATACTCCAACGTATTACACGGAATTAGGTAAGAAAAAATATAGGAGGTACTAATATGGCAATTTCAAAAACAGTAAAAAAAGAAATCGTTGAAGAATATCGTTTAAAAGAAGGCGATACTGGTAGTGTTGAAGTTCAAGTTGCGTTACTAACAAAAGAAATTGAAGCATTAAATACGCACTTAAAAAAACACAAACATGATTACCATTCTCGTCGTGGTCTACTCAAAAAAGTTGGACATCGTCGTAACTTGCTAAAATACTTGAAAAAGAACGAAATCGAACGTTATCGTACACTGATTAAAAAATTAGGTATTCGTCGATAAACAAAAAGCGTATTTACGCTTTTTTTATTTTAAACAAGCGCTACATATGGTATACTGTTATAAAGTATGGAGGTGCCTTATGGAACAAGATAGACGGATAAAAATATTGCATTATTTAGGAATGACAGCACTTGCTGTGATTTCATTATATTACCTTAATTTATTATTTTCAGATCAAATTCAATTATTGCGTGGGGCAATTACAGCAATTGTATTACCATTTGGGATAGCTTTATTTATTTCTTATTTATTATCACCATTAGTTAATTTAATAGAACAATATACCCCCGTTAAACCACGCTGGGTAGTCGTGATTATTGTCTTGCTTTTATTTTTAGCATTATTAGCATTATTTGTCTACTTTATTGGTGATGTTATTTATGAACAAGCAGTGTCCTTTTTTAATAATGATTTTCAAAACATCCAAGTTTGGATACAAAATGTCTTTTTAGAAAATACCACCATTCAAGATGCTTATGATTATGCGATAAGAGAAATTAGAGAAAGTAGCGCACCAATCATCTTTAATATTATTAATGTCTTCAAAAGCTTGGTGACAATTGTAGCTACAATTGTGTTGGTTCCTGTCTTTTTGTTTTTCTTATTGCAGGACAAATCAACGATTTTCAAAGGGATTGTAAAAACATTGCCAAACAAGTACCAAGATCATGCAGAAGAACTCGGTAAACGAGCTAATGAAGTTATTCAAAAATACTTCAGTGGTCGATTTATTTCTATTTTGATTATGAGTATTTTGTTTACAATCATGTTCATATCGTTTGGCTTTAGTTTCAGACGCAGCTTATTCTTTGGCTTTTTACTTGGCTTTTTAGATATTATTCCATATATAGGTGCATTTATTGGTATCTTACTTCCGATTCTTTACTCCTTTACGATTCCAGATAGGCTCTTTTTAGGACAATATACATTCTTAGGATTACTAGTGGCAAACGCCGGCTTACAAGCCTTCCAAGGTAGTATTTTACAGCCCTATATTATGGGAAAAGAAGTGAATCTCCATCCATTACTTGTTTTATCAAGTTTTGTTTTCTTTGGAGCCCTTTTCGGTATTGCCGGGGTTATTTTAGCGATTCCAATTACAGGTATTATTAGAACGTCAGCAATTTATTATAAAGAATTACACAATTCTTCACAAAATTAAACCAAATATGTTATACTAAGCCTTGCAAAACATTGATACTGGAGGAAATTTATGTTTAACTGGTTATTTGATTTATTCACGACCTTGCCAAATTGGGCAGAGGTCATATCATTTATAGGATTTTTAGTACTTGGGATTTTCTTTCTAGTGAAGGGTGCTGATTATTTTGTTGATAGCGCGAGTAGTTTAGCAAAGATATTAGGTGTATCAACACTCATTATCGGTCTAACAATTGTCTCCTTTGGGACAAGTGCCCCAGAAGCAAGTGTTAGTATCTTTTCACAAATTAATAACTCAAGTGACATTTCATTAGGAAACGTTGTTGGAAGTAATATTTTTAATACGTTAGTCGTTCTTGGAATGTCAGCAATCTATGCGCCAATTATTATTCATTATAGACTCGTCAGGCGAGAAATTCCATTTATGATTATCGTCACTTTATTATTATTTTTCATGGCATTATTCTTCGATTTTAATGGTTCTAATGCTTTAATACGCATTGAAGGTGCGATTTTACTCATCTTATTTGTTGGTTACTTATATATGAATTATCGCAACGCGCAAAAGGGTGAAGAAGTCGTTATTGATATTGATGACAGTGTTGATATTATGCCACTCAAACAAAGTATCTTGTTATTGTTTGTTGGACTAATAATGATTATTGCTGGTGGAGAATTTGTTGTACATGGGGCAAAAAACACAGCCTTACAAATCGGTGTAAGCGAGACAATGGTTGGTTTAACCGTTGTTGCGATAGGTACGAGTTTACCAGAACTTGTCACAAGTGTGGTTGCGGCCCGTAAAAATGAAAATGATATTGCTTTAGGAAATGTCATTGGTTCTAACATCTTCAATATTTTGTTTATATTAGGTATTGGGTCAAATATTGCTGCGATGACAATCTCAATCTATGCAATCTATGATTTTCTTATTTTAATTGGGGTTACCGGTATCATTACCTTCATCATTTTCTACTATAAAAAGATTGGCAAAACGAGTGGCTATATGTTCATCGGATCATACCTGTTGTACATTACATTTGTTGTTTTACGAGAAATTCTTTAAACCCCTTAACAAAGGGGTTTTTTTATTGCCTAAAACTGTGAAAACACTATCAAAAAAAAGATATTGACAAAGTCATTGAATAGGAGTATATTATGTATGTTTGACTAATAATATCACTGGAAAAGAGGGGTCTTCATGGACGCACTTATCATCTATTTTTTAATTTTTATCATCAAAGTATTTGAGGTTAGTATTTCAACCTTAAGAATTGTATTAATCACCAAAGGTGAACGCACTAAAGGTGCGGTTTTAGCCTTTTTTGAAGTTATTTTATGGCTATTAATCATTTCTGCGGTGATCAGTGATATCACTGAAGATCCATTTAAAGTGGTTGTGTATGCCCTTGGTTTTGCGGTTGGTAACTATGTCGGTAGCTGGCTAGAAGGCTTTTTAGGTGCCGGTAACGCGAGTGTGGAAGTCATTTGTAAGCGCAGTGATGCAAAAGAAATTACGCGTGCGCTCCGTTCTAAAGGACACGGTGTTACGAGTGTTCCAGCAAAAGGGATGACAACAGCACGTGAAATATTACTGATGTATATCTCCAGAAAAGAGCTCCAAAAAACAGTGAAATTTATTCGTGAAATCAATAAAAATGTAGTGATTACTATTCATGATATTAAGCCAATCTATGGCGGTTATCGCATGTTTCGGAAATAAGCCACACATTCTCACATGAATTAAGGGATTATACTATCAATTTTATAAAAAATGTGTTATTATTATAAATTGAGATAAATAATAAGAGAAAAGAAGAGAAGAAAGAAGAAAAGAGGAAACGTTAAATGAGTAATGTGAGAAAATTTGAAATGGATTTTGATGGCCGTCAATTGGTTGTTGAAATCGGAGGTGTCGCAAAACAGGCAGCTGGTGCCGCAATTGTAAGGTACAATGATACAGCCGTCTTGAGTGTTGCCGCCGTAGGGAAAGAACCATCAACTTTGCCGTTCTTCCCACTAATGGTAGTTTATCGTGAAGGAATGTATGCAGCTGGGAAAATTCCTGGTGGATTTATGAAACGTGAGGGAAGACCAAGTGATAATGAAACATTAACAGCTCGCTTGATTGATCGTCCAATTAGACCACTTTTCCCAGATGGATTTAAATATGAAACACAAGTCATTAACCAAGTCATGAGTGCGAATATTGACTATACACCAGAAATGACAGCTATGTTTGGTAGTTCGTTAGCATTAGGTATTAGTCAAATTCCATTTGATGGACCAATTGCGGGTGTCAATGTTGGTCGTGTTGAAGGAGAACTTATTGTTAACCCAACACAAGAACAACTTGAATTATCAGATATTAACTTAAGTATCTCAGGAACAAAAGATGCGATTAACATGGTTGAATCTGATGCCAAAGAAGTGAATGAAGAAGATATGCTAGAAGCTATGCTTTATGGATTTGAATGGATTCAAAAGTTATGTGAATTCCAAGAAACTATCATTGAAGAAGTCGGTAAAGAAAAAGCTGAGTTCACATTAATTAAAGTTGATGAAACCGTTGAAAAAGACGTTACTGAAACGTATAAAGATGCATTGGTTAAAGCAACGTCAATCGAAGAAAAACTTGCACGTCAAGATGCGATTGATGACGTAACGAATAAAGCAGTAGAAGCATTTGAAGAGACCTATAGTGACTTAGATAAAGATGAATTGAAATCTATTTTAAGTGATGTAAAGACAGTTTGTGGAAACATTGTTAAACAGGAAATGCGTCGTTTAATTAGTGAAGATAAGGTACGTCCAGATGGTCGTCAATTAGATGAACTTCGTGATTTAGAGTCACAAATTGACTTATTTGAGAGAACACATGGTAGTGCAATGTTTACAAGAGGGCAAACACAAGCACTTGCGTTAACAACACTCGGTTCATTATCAGAATATAAAATGATTGATGGTATGGATGAAATTGAACGTAAAACATTTATGTTACATTACAATTTCCCTCCATATAGTGTTGGTGAAACCGGACGTTACGGTGGACCTGGACGTCGTGAAATCGGTCATGGAATGTTAGGTGAACGCGCATTGAAACAGGTCATGCCTAATAAAGAAGATTTCCCTTACACTGTACGTGTTGTATCTGAAATCTTAGAATCAAATGGTAGTAGTTCACAAGCCACAATTTGTGCTGGTAGTATGAGTTTAATGGCTGCAGGTGTACCGATTAAAGCTCCTGTCGCAGGAATTGCCATGGGACTTATCCAAGAAGGAGACAGTTATAGTATTTTAACTGATATCCAAGGTATGGAAGACCATTATGGTGATATGGACTTTAAAGTTGCTGGAACAAAAGATGGTATTACTGCCTTACAAATGGATATCAAAATTGAAGGATTACGTAAAGAAATCTTACAAGAAGCTTTAGAACAAGCAAAACAAGCACGTTTACAAATCCTTGATAATATGACTGCCGTAATTGATCAGCCACGTGAAAAAGTCAGTAAACATGCACCTAAAGTTAAGATTATGGTTATTGATCCTGAGAAAATCAGAGATGTTATTGGCCCAGGTGGAAAACAAATTACAAAAATTATTGAACAATGCAACGATGTTAAAATCGATATTGAACAAGATGGTACAGTTACTGTCATGCATACTAACTATGAAGATATTGAGAAAGCATTGTCTATCATCGAAGATATCGTTCGTGTCGCTAAAGTTGGCGAAGTGTACAATGGTAAAGTAACACGTACAGAAAAATTCGGTGCATTCGTTGAACTTTGGGAAGGTACTGAAGGATTATGTCATATTTCTAAACTTGCGCATAAGCATGTGAAAGAAACGACAGATATCTGTAAAGTAGGAGACCGTATTACGGTTAAGGTTATCGGTATTGACGATCGTGGAAGAATTGATTTATCACGCAAAGCAACATTACCAAAACCTAAGTTCGAAAAGAAAGAACCGCGTCATCCGAACAAGAAAAAAGATTCAAAAGATAAAAAATAATTGTAAATAATAACAGACAACCGAGCCGAAAGGTTAGGAAAGTCCATGCTAGCACAAACTGCGATGTTTGTAGTGATTGAGATAGAGGAAAGCATAACTCTATGCGCGAAAGCGACGGCTGAGTACGCGTCTCTTCGGAGATTCTATGCTCTATAAAAGTGCCACAGAGACGAGCTGGCTTAGTGATAAGTCAGGTGGAACGGGTAAACCCCTTAAGCTAGCAACCCAAATTTGGTAGGGGCACTCAAGCGTGGGAAATGAACCAACAATTGAGACGTGAAAACGTAGATAAATGGTTGTCACCTCGTAAGAGGTACAGAACATGGCTTATCGTTATTATTTTATATAAAAAAGGCGGAAAATTTTCCGCCTTTTAGTTTACCACATTATCTTTTGAAAATGATTCATAATGGCCACCCATTTTAATGAACATATAACGTTGGTTTTGTTTGGCATAAAACCGTAATCCACGCATAATAAATGCACCACCATAAAACAATAATACACCTGTATATACAATCAAGGTTAAAAAGATTGAATCTGTTCCCAGCATTAAAATCTCAGTAATGATAACGGTTCCTAATATCAAAGTAATAAAGCCACTTAACCATAATGTTCTGATTCGTTGAATAAACCATTTTTCATACAGTTGTTCAAACTGATAATCGCTCTTTTTCGACAAATAACGATCGCATAGATACATCAGTAACATATCTTTCCTCCTTTTGCTTGAGTTTATTATACCACACACTTATAATAGTTAGTAGTATCAGTTATTTAAGGATGTGACGTAAATGCAATTTATCATTTCACCAAGTAAGACACTAACAATGAAAGACTTAGCTACCATCTCAAAAACGCACCCTATCTTTTTAGATGAAGCAAAGACATTATATCAACTTCTAAAAGGGTATTCAAGAGATGAACTCAAAATCCTTATGAAAATAAAAGGTGAATTACTAGATGATACCTATGATACCTACCAAGATTACCCTAATCTAACACAAGGACAAGCATTAGCATCTTATACAGGATTGGTGTTTAAGTATCTTGATATTACTACCTTGTCACCTGTAGATATGCGTTATTTAAATGACCATTTGCTTATTTTAGACGCGATGTATGGTGTCTTACGACCAAGTGATGTAATCATGCCCTACCGGCTTGATTTTAAAATGCCATTAGAAAAGAATTTATATAACTATTGGAATATAGACCGAGTGCTTAAGGATAATGTCATTATAAACTTAGCATCAAAGGAATATGCAAAACTATTACCTAGAAAGCCAGAAGTAACCATCAGTTTTAAAGAAAATAAAAACGGTAAGTACCGAACCATTGGTACCTACGCAAAAATGGCAAGAGGGATGTTTTTACGCTTTTGTGCACAGAAACATATCTCAGATATTAATGCACTTAAAACCTTTAATAAAGATGGGTATCACTTTAACAAAACATTGAGTAATGCCCAACATTTTGTTTTTACAAGAACATCAAAATAAGTTGATTTTAAGCCCAATATACAGTACAATATAATGGACTCAAATGGAGGTGAGAACATGTCTAAAACGCTTGATTATAAAAAAATAGAAACTCGCCAGAAAACAATTCGAAATTTTTCAATCATTGCCCATATCGATCACGGTAAATCTACCTTAGCTGATCGTATTTTAGAACATACCCAAACCGTCACAAAACGGGAAATGAAAGAACAATTATTGGATTCAATGGATTTAGAACGTGAACGCGGTATTACAATCAAATTAAATGCGGTTGAGGTGGCTTATGAAGCCAAAGATGGTAACCGCTATGTGTTCCATTTAATCGATACCCCCGGTCATGTTGACTTCACTTATGAAGTATCTCGCTCATTGGCTGCCTGTGAAGGCGCTGTATTAGTTGTGGATGCGGCACAAGGAATTGAAGCACAGACTTTAGCAAATGTATATTTAGCATTAGATAATGATCTTGAAATATTACCTGTGATAAATAAAATAGATTTACAAAGTGCTAGACCAGATGTCGTTAGACAAGAAATCGAAGATGTGATTGGCTTAGATGCCAGTAACGCTGTTTTAGCCAGTGCAAAAGAAGGCGTTGGTGTTCAAGAAATACTTGAACAAATTGTTCACTATATTCCCGCACCACAAGGTGACCCAAGAGCCCCTTTGAAAGCATTGGTGTTTGATTCATACTATGATAGTTACCGCGGCATTATTCCCTCTATACGTGTTGTAGAAGGGACTGTTCAAAAAGGAGACATGATCTATTTAATGGCCTCTAAGAAAAGTTATGAAGTCTTAGAAGTCGGTGTCTTTACGCCAAAAGAATTAAAACGGGAGTATCTTGGTCCGGGGGATGTAGGTTATTTAGTCGCATCAATCAAAACGGTGGATCATGTCAATGTTGGGGATACTATTACCCATAAACAACGCCCAACTGAAAACCCACTCCCAGGATATAGAAAGCTTAATCCAATGGTCTTTTGCGGGATTTATCCGATAGATTCAAATGACTATGATGACTTAAGAGAAGCTCTTGATAAATTACGGTTAAATGATGCTTCTTTAATTTATGAACCTGAAACCTCACAGGCACTTGGCTTTGGATTTAGAATTGGTTTCTTAGGATTACTTCACATGGAGATTATCCAAGAAAGAATAAACCGAGAATTTAATATACCTTTAATTGCGACCAGCCCAAGTGTTATTTATCACGTGACAAAAACAGATGGCGATGTTGTGCAAATCGATAATCCATGTGATTTACCTGAAACACAACATATCAGCAAGATTGAAGAACCCTACGTAAGAGCAACGATTATGACACCTGAAGAATTTGTTGGAAATACGATGGAAATCTGTCAAAATAAGCGAGGCATCTTCATTAATATGGAATACCTAGATGAAACGCGCGTTGAGTTAACCTATGATATGCCCTTATTAGAGATTGTCTATGATTTCTTTGATCGATTAAAAAGTTCAACCAAAGGATATGCAAGCTTTGACTATGAGTTTAAAGAGTATAAACAAACACATCTTGTTAAGATGGACATTTTAATTAATGGCAATGTTGTCGATGCCTTATCAACGATTGTATTTAAAGATTTTGCGTACCGTCGTGGTAAAGCCATTACAGAAAAACTTAAAGAAGTGATTCCAAGACATATGTTTGAGGTACCTATTCAAGCAGCGATTGAAGGCCGCGTTATCGCACGCTCTACAATCAAAGCATTACGTAAAAATGTTATCGCAAAATGTTATGGTGGCGACATTTCACGTAAGCGTAAATTATTAGAAAAGCAAAAAGAAGGAAAGAAACGCATGAAAAATGTTGGAAATGTTGAAATTCCACAAGAAGCATTCTTGAGTGTCCTTTCATTAGATGAGTAATTTTTACTCATCTTTTTTCGTATCATAACCAACATATGATATACTATTCATGAGGTGGTTTTTATGACCGGTCTGTACATCCATATTCCATTTTGTCACGATATTTGTACCTATTGTGATTTTGCTAAAACTGTGGCTAAACCAAAACGCAAACATGCTTATATTAATAGATTAGTGAAAGAGATTGCCTTATCAAAAGAATCCATCAAAGATGTAGGTACTATTTATATAGGTGGCGGAACACCATCAAGTTTAGCTCTTAATGATTTAAGTCATGTATTAGCAACGATTCAAAAAACCGTTGATTTAGATGGTGTCTCAGAATATACAATTGAATGTAACCCAGAAGACATCTCAACAACATTTATTGAAACCATTAAAGATTATGGGATAAATCGTGTTAGTTTAGGGGTACAATCATTTGATAATAGGATACTCACAAAAATGCGAAGAACGCATAATACCAACATGATTGATAACGCGCTATCCCTTTTACGAAAACACAGAATCAACAATGTGAGTATTGACTTGATTTTTGCCTACCCTGGTCAAACACTAAAGATGGTGTTAAACGATCTTGATCAAGCGATAAAGTATGAGGTGAATCACTTATCTTACTATGCTTTAATCTTAGAAGATAAAACCATCTTAAATCACCAAGTTACACATAATCAAGAACGTGTTATTGATGAAGAAACAGAAGCGTTGATGTATACTAAAGTTAGAGAAAAGTTAATCGATGCAGGGTATGCTCATTATGAAATTAGTAACTTTGCAAAACCAGGATATACATCAAAACACAACATGCTTTATTGGACAGACCAAAATTATATCGGTCTAGGTGTTGGCGCACATTCTTATGTTTATCCTAAACGCTATTATCATACAAGGAATATCCAACAGTATCTAGAGGCAAGTGAAGATTATTCAGATGTGATTTTTGAAGAAGCCAGTTACCCTTTACAAGATGCTTGTATGATGGGACTAAGATTAACACGTGGTCTTTATGTGCCGGAGATTAACGCTAAATACAAAATTGATCTATTTCGTGTATTTCCAGATATTAACCACTATATTGATCAAGGGCTAGTTGTCTTTGAAAATGATTATTTAAGATTAACCAATCAAGGCCGTTTACTTGGTAACAACGTCTTTAGTATCTTTGTGGAGGGATCACATGCTTAAGCAACTACAAAAAGAATATGGCTATTATTTACGAATAACGAAAGGTCTTGCGCATAATACGATCACATCATACATGTCGGATTTAGATGAATATATACGTTTTTTAACTAAAAATTATAATACTAGCTTACCAGATACCATTACTAAACAACACATTCGTAACTTTCTCAATCGTCTTAAACGAAAAGAAGAAGCTGCGAGTAGTATAGCCCGTAAAATAAGTGCGATACGGTCGTTTCATCGGTTCTTACTTCAAGAAAAAGAAGTTGATGAAAATGTGGCATTCGGGATTCACTTACCCAAAAAAGATAAAAAATTGCCGACTGTCTTAAGCATTAAAGAAATTGATGCTTTAATGGTTGCTTCAGAAGGAGATAACCCTTTAGAACAACGCAATCGCGCGATGTTAGAACTTCTCTATGGGTCAGGATTGCGGGTTTCAGAGTTGCTAAATTTATCCTTAAATGATTTACATATTAATACCGGCTTTATCGATATTATCGGTAAAGGCAATAAAGAGCGTATTGTGCCTTTAGGAGAAGAAAGTGCCTATGCCTTAAAGCGCTATTTAGAAGATGGCAGACAATCTCTAAAAAAACACCATGAACCGGCTTTATTTATCAACAGTAGAGGGAACAAGTTATCTCGTGTTGGACTGTACAAAGTCATTAAAACTTTAACAAAAAAGGCCGGTATTATGAAGGATGTCAGTCCACACACACTACGTCATAGTTTTGCATCACATTTACTTGAAAACGGCGTAGATTTACGATATGTTCAAGAATTACTTGGGCATGAAGACGTGTCAACTACACAAATTTACACCCATATAAATAAAAATCAATTAAAAGATGTTTACGATCGGTATCATCCCCGATCACATAATAAGGAGGAATAAACATGTTTAAACGCGTATTTTTAATCGTCATTGATTCCGTTGGATGCGGAGCATTAGAAGATGCCAATGAGTTTGGTGATGTCGGTAGCAATACCATCAAACATATCAGTGAAGTGGCAGGGCCAATTCATCTCCCGACAATGGAGAAATTAGGATATGGTCATTTAACCGAGATTAATGGTGTTAAGCCAATTGATGATCCCCTCGGGTATTACACCAAAATGAAAGAAATTAGTAACGGTAAAGACACTATGACTGGTCATTGGGAAATCATGGGATTGAAAATTGAAAATCCTTTTATAACATTCACAGAAAACGGCTTTCCAGACGAATTAATTAAAGAACTAGAAGAACGGACAGGCCGCCATATTGTTGGAAACAAGGCCGAAAGTGGTACTGTCATTATTGATGAATATGGCGAACACCAATTAGAAACAGGCGACTTAATTGTCTATACATCCGCAGATAGTGTTTTACAAATTGCGGCACACGAAGAAAAAATTGGTCTAGACGAACTATATGAAGCCTGTGAAATTGCCCGAGAAATCACTTTAAAAGATGAGTGGAAAGTAGGGCGCGTTATTGCTAGACCATTCGTGGGCGATAAAAAAGGTCACTTTAAACGTACCGCAAATCGTCATGATTATGCCTTAAAACCCTATGGTGATACCACCCTAAACTTTTTAGAAGATAAAGGCCTAGATGTTGTTGCCTTTGGTAAAATTAATGATATCTATGATGGTGAAGGCATCACTGAAAGTTATCGTCATGGGTCAAATAAAGAAGGTATGGAAAACTTCATCAACTATGCTAAAAAAGATTTCAACGGACTTGCTTATATCAATTTAGTGGATTTTGATGCCTTATATGGACATAGAAGAAACCCAGAAGGGTATAAAGATGCTTTAGAAGAATTTGATGGCCAATTACAAATTCTAATGGATAACTTAAAAGATGATGATCTTTTAATGGTCACAGCAGATCACGGAAATGATCCAACATTTAAAGGAACAGATCATACAAGAGAATATGTGCCACTGTTAATCTATGGTAATACGCTAAGTAGTGGTCATATCCCTATAAGACAAACATTCGCAGATATTGCTGCGACTGTCAGCGACAATTTCAATGCGAAGGTACCACCCCATGGAAAAAGTTTTCTAGATAAACTCAAGTAAAATAAAAATGCGCTTATTAGCGCATTTTTTTATAGGTCTAAATCGGGTATAAACTGATCTTGTACTTTTTTTAAATGTTTTTGAAGCTGACGTTTGTGTTTCTTCATTAATTCTTTTTTCTCAGCTCGTAACCCTTTAGATGCATATCGAATATATTTCTTGTATGGTTTTAAAGATTTCTTGATTGCTTTATTTAGCCGTTTAACATCTTTCTTATGTGTCTTCAAATCTTTCTTTAACTGTGATTTACTGGCTTTGATGTGATCTTTATATTCACGTTCTTCACGTTCTTTAATAACGTCATAATCATCATTAATTTGTTGTTTAGTCCTAACAGGGTTAGGTCTCTCAATCATTTCTAATGGAAATCCTTTTATGGCATTATCTGAGTCTTCAAGTGCATCATTAAGTGATTGCTTGAGCTTTGATTTTGTTGTATTCAATTGCTTAGCTAATAATGCTTTTTCCTCTTTTAATTGCTTAATGAAAGCATCCGTTTCTTCATCATTTGTAATTTTAAGCAAAGCTTCTTTTAGTTTTTTAATTTCTTCTTGAGGTTTTTGAATGCGCTCTTGATACAACTCGTCAGCTTCTTCGACCGCATTTTTCAATCGATCATTGGCAGAAGAAACAGCACTCGTATTGAGAAGTGGTACAATGCCTTCAGTGGCTTCTGCGTGATTCGTTTTCTTGATGCGATCAAACTTTGTTTTGGTTTGATCATATAGTAATTGAAACGCATCGACTGTTTCATTTTTAAGTTTTTCTGCCTCATTCATCGCTTCATCAGCGCGTTTTTCAGCATCATCGATAACTTTTTGATATCGTTTGATATCGGGGTCACTATCGCGTTGTTTTTGTATTTTCTGAATTTTTTCGTCAAAAGATGTTTGAATTTTTTCAATTGATTGTTCAATTTTTATGTTGTCTTTTTTATCGGTAAATAATAACCGTTTAAATTCTAAATCTTCTAACTTTTTATCCCGTTCATTTTCTAACTGATGAATATCATAGTCATATTTTTGACTATAATAGTCGATTTTACGCAGTGCATAAGCCATCTCTTGTTCTTTAGTCAGCGCAATATTTTCAAGTCTAATATCGTACTCGCTTTTAGCGCATTCCATCTGTTGAGTAGCGAATAAAAGTTGGTTTTCTAAGGTTGATTTTACAAACGTATCATTAACCTTTATCCCAAGTTCAATGCGGTCAGCCTGTTCTTCAGCTAAGGAACGCTCGTTTTCATATAAGGCATTGACTTTAATACGTTGTAGTTCATTTTCTTTTTGAGCCACAGAGATTAAGGATTCTTGATAGATAATCTCTGAATTTATGGATTCTTTTTGTTTCTCAATTTCAATAATGGATTGATTTTGTTTATTTAAAATTTGCCGATCAAGTTGTTCAACTTGTTGGTAAAAATCGAGCTGCGCTTTTTGTAAATCTACATAATATTGTTGAAAGTGTGATAATCTCTGAAAGGATGGAATCTCTTGAACTAATTGTTCATAGCGTTTCTTACTCATTTTAAATAAGCCCTCAAGTAGTGGCTGATAAAAGTCATAATCACTATATTCAATATGTTCATAAGATTTCATAACGTCTAATTCTTCTAAACGTAGTTTTAATCTTTTTTTTGCGATTATATCGCCTTTATGTTTTCTTGTCTTCAGTAATTCTGTCAGTTCATTAAAGACATTTTTACTTATTGTCATATTGTCTTGTAAGGCATCCCGATCTTGTTTGATTTTATACAATATTTTGGCTTCTTCATATTCAATGTCAGCAAGTTCTAATAAATATTCTTGATGCATATAATCTTTTTCATATTTAAGTTTGAGATCACGTAGTGCATCAATCGTTTTTTCTTTTTGTTTGCGTGTTGTAATTTCTAATTCTTTTTCTGTTTTACTGACAACTTTCGTTTTTTTAGATTTTTCAACTTGGTCATACTCACGCATAAGTTGTTGGACTTTGCCATAATTCTGTTTCTTTTCTGCGTCAATAATACGTAGTTTAATTTTTTTTAATTGTTCATTCTTATTTTTGATGTCTGCTTTTTCTTGTTCAATGACCTCTTTATTATTAGCTTCAAGTTTTTCTTTTTGTTTTTGATAGTAGGTTGCAAAGTTTTGTTTAATTTCCATTTGTTTAGCTTCGTAAGTATCTTTTAACGTTTCTTTTTTCTCTTCAATCTGTTTGAGTTTATTTTGATGGTCTTGTTCAACTTTTTCACTTATATTAATATCGTCTTCAACATCAGAGAAATGTGCAGAAGAAGCAGCTTTTATGTCATCGATCCTTTCAAGCTTCTGTTCGATGGTGTTAAAATAACTTTTCTCTTCATTAATTAATTGTGTGCGCTTTTCACCTAGTGCATCAAGTTGGTCTTTTATGGTTTGGATTTTTTCTTGATGGTTATGCACAAAATGTGACACAACCTCTTCAGTTAAGGCTTTTTGTTGGCCAAATAGAATCATATTGTGCTCACTAAACAAATCACTAAAAGCCAATTCAGTAGTTTTCATTGTTAGAACCTGGTTATGAAACTGGTGATAAAGGGTTTTTGTTGTATTGAGGCGATCAGATAATTGTACTTGTTCAAAAAAACGAATTTGTTTCTTCGCATTGTATATAATATTCTCTGCATCAATCATGTGATTTAACTGTTCGACAACCGTCTCACGATCAACGGTATCAATCGTGTGATTTAAGGCTTCAATCTCCTCATTAAGCTCGCGTAACTTACGACGTGTTGAGGTAATACGCTCGTTATTACGTTTTTTAATCTCCATATTCGCTTCGAGGACATCATCTACTAATTGCTTAAGAAGTTTTGACTCAGCCTCAATATCTTTTTCAATGATTGTTGAGATTTGTTTATCAGCATCTTTAATCACTTTTGGTAAAGAAAGGTCTTTGTCTTTTGCCATATTATTCCTCCTCTTCAAAAAGTGATTTGTTAGTCTTTTCTAACGCGTCAGTAGTAGTTACATATTTTTCTGCTTTAACAGTGTTTAAGGCGGCTTTAAAGCTTGTAAGATTATTTATAGTTAATGAATTATCTTGACTTGCAAAGGCATTATAGTGTTCAATATACGCTTGGCAATCATCAAGATAATGCTCTAGATTCTCAGTTAAAGCATCTTTTGTTTTTTGTAGTTTGGTATAAAGTGTGTCTTCAGCAGCTTGGAGTAAGGTATGAATTTTATCATGTAATTGTGCTAATTCATTTTCTTTGTCAGTAACTTCATTATCAATGCGATGTTTAACATCTTGGATCTGTTGTTTAATACTGACTTCAGTCGTAATCTCATCCACGCGTGAGGTGTCTTTAAGATGTGCTTTTACATCACGGGTTTGTTCTTTCTTATTTGACTCGATTCGCCCTTGTTTTTTGGCTAGTTTTTGCATGGTTGCACGGTAGGCATTTTGGGCCTTTTCAATATTATCTGAAAGGCGTGTTTTAGCACTTTCTTGAGCCATTTTATAAATATTTTCTTCGTAAGAAAGTATCGTTTTAGCTTCGGTATTCTTATCGTCTAAAACACGTACTTTTTGATTGTACAGTTCTTTTAGCTGACTAATGCCATCATCTATCGCTTTTTTCCGCTTAGCAACATCAGCCTCTAACGAGGCTTCTAAAGCAGATTTCTTCTCGAACTTAGGTGCAAGTTTTTGCGTCTTAACATGATTCACTTCTTTAACTTTCTGTAATGCCTCATTCTTTAAGTGCTGGATGGTAGCTTTAAGTTCATCACGGGATTTATACAATGCATTAAGCTCTTGTTCTTTTTGCGCTTGTTTATCTTTAACAAACGCATTAAATTCATCATCTAATGGGGCTAAAGCATTGGCTTGTGATGCTTTGATTTTTGCTTTTGCTTTGATAGCACTCTCTTTTGCATATTCAATCATCTTTTGATCTGTTTCAGTGAGTGGTTCGTATTTCATTTTAGTTTCTTTAATGACATTTTCTTGAAAGTGTTTTAATACATCAAATATTTGGTGATAAAGGACAGTTAACTTCTCTATAAATATATCATGAGAGGTAATATTGGCCTTTTTAAATTTTTTCCATGCAGTATCTAAGCGCGATGTCATTACAACGACATAATCTTTAGTAGCTGTTGTAATGTCTTTACTCTCACGTTTATATTTATCAATGGCTTTTTGACGTTGTTTTTTCAGTTTCTTTAAGGCAGATTTATCTCGTGTTTGTGATATTTTGTTATCGATACGGCGTAACGTTATATCATGCATAAATGTTACAGCATCATTTAATATCGTATACGATTCTTTAATATAATCTGTTACATGTGATTGAAAACGCATATCTTTTAAAACATTTTTTCTCGCAGTCTCAATATCAAAAGAAGCAGTCGCTTGATATGGTGCGAGTAAGTCATTCATATGTTTCACAAAGTTAATATTGAGTTTATTAAATGTTTCAATACGGGTATCAATCAAGTGTTTTGATTCTTCTAAACGTATTTTTGGATCTTTAATTTCACGTTGCAAGGCATCATCAATTTTACTTAAATTCTCTTGATACTGATCAAGAATCGATTGCTTACGTTGTTCAATATCCGCTTTTTTGTTATGAATCATCGTATCAAGATTTACCTTATAAGCATTTATTTCATTACGGATTTTAGTTAGATCCTCTTCATGCTTTAATAAGTCTTCTTCAAGACCTTTGTTAATGACTTCGATTTTATAATTTGCTTCGTTTTTAATGGTTTTTATCTCATACTCTAGTTCTTTTTGTTCTAATGCATTTTCTCTTAGGACATCTAGTTCTGCAATCTCTTTTTGATGTGTTAAAATCTGTTCCTTTGTATCAAACTGACTGTCCAACAAACGGCGCTCTAATTTACGGTTATTCATCAAAACTTTGTGATGTTCTGAGGCAATGTCATATTGTAATTTCGCCTCATTAACTTCTTTGTCGTAATCGCGTTCTAAATAAAGTTTATCAATCGACTGTTGAAAATGAGCGATTGTTTGATCACGTTCAATGGCTTCAAGTTCAAACTGGGTATCATAATCAATTTTAATCAAGGCAATATCATGATTCTGTTTTGCATACTTCACAGCAAAACGTTGTTTGGTTTCCTTAATTTCTAGTCGTTCTTTTAGTTGGTTCACTTCAATTTCTTTTTTAGGCTCAGCTGTATCGAGGAATTGGTTGATTTTATCAACCTCATGATAATGGTCTGTTAATACATTTAAATGTGTGTCATTTAATTGAATCAATGCGTCTTGATAGGCTGTATATGCTTCAAGTTGTGACTCAAGATATGCTTTACGCCGTGACTCATGTTGTTTAATCGCATCAAACTGATCCATCTCTAATTGCTTTTGCCCATTTAATAATGCTTGGTTTGTCTCATCATAATACTCAACAAAATCTTTTATTTCTTGTTGGTCTAGTTCTAAAAATATTTCTAATTTCTTCAAGTTGATTTTTTCATGATCACGCCATTCAATGACACGCTTTTTTTCATCTTTAAGAAACGTTAGTTGGTGATTAAATAGGTTTGTTTCAAATTGTTTTGATATCTTAGCCCGTTCTTCAAAAAGGTTGATTTTCATATCCACATGCTTCAATGCTTTTTTATTATTAGAATCGCTCAATTCTTCTTTTTGATTCATAAGTTTTTCTAACTGAATCGATTTATCTTTATCAATCAACTCTATTTTTTGACTATGGGCTAGCTTTTTCTCTTTAATATAAGTATTATATTGTTCTATTTCGGATTCGTAGTGTTCTGTCATATTTTGAGTGAATGATGTAATAAATTCCCGTAGTTTTTGAATTTGGTTATTTGCTTCATGACGCACTTTATTAGTATATGACATGCTTTCAGAAATATGCGTTGAAAACTCTTTGTTGCGTGTGTTTTTACGTGATTCTATCAAGCCATTAAATGCGCGAAACTGATCGTTCAAAGCATCAAGCGTAGCGTGTTGATGATTTTTAATATTTTCTTGATGTTCGTTTAATTCCGATAAGAAAGCGTCAATCTCTTTTTGATAGTGATCAATATTATCTTCATAGTTATCATTATAAATATCAAGTTTCTCAACATATGAAGAGATATTCTCTTTGTATTTTTGTTGAATCTCTTGGATATCTTCCTGTTCAGCAACCTTTAAGTTATCAATCTCTTCTTGGTGATGGGCAATTTTAGCATCTCTTTCGGTGATTTTTGCTTCAACAAATTTATCATAATCGTCTTTAGCACGTGTAATTTTCTTTTGGACTTTCTCAACTTTATTCTCCGTGGCTTTATCAAGTTTTTGGTTGCGCACAATGTTTTTTTCGCGTAAGGTGTTAATTTTTTTGTCTGTTGTTTGTTGTTTCTTTAAAAAAGCCTTGTGGGCTCGATCAGACTTTTGTTGGTGTCTTTTTTCTAATGTCTGAATTTTCTTTTCAATTGGTGTTGTCTTTTTATCGTAGTCAATTTGTATATCGTATGATCCGATATCATATGACTGTAATCCATCTTTGCCCATTTGTGCACCTCCTTGATATGTTCTAATTAAGCCGTTCCTTTACATAATTTTATCACAGAACAGAAAAATATACAATATCGAGTTTTTATTATGAGAAGAAACATAAAATAGTTGGCAAAAATGGCTATTTATTGTATAATTTGCATGAGGTGTTGCATATGAATGAAAATGTATTTACAGAAGAACCCTTAGCTGAAGATATCGAAAACCATTCCTTACGACCGAAGTACTTAACTGAGTATATTGGTCAAAGCGAAGTGAAAGAGATGATGAATATCTTTATCACTGCCGCAAAACATCGGAATGAGTCACTTGATCATGTTTTGCTTTATGGCCCACCTGGCCTAGGGAAAACAACTATGGCGAACATCATCGCCAATGAGATTGGTGTCAATATAAAAGTAACCAGTGGACCATCAATCGAGCGTAGTGGTGATTTGGCGGTTATTTTAACAAGTCTAGAACCTGGTGATATCCTATTTATTGATGAAATTCATCGTCTCCCTCGTATTGTTGAAGAAATTCTGTATCCTGCGATGGAAGATTTTGTCATTGATATCGTCGTTGGGCATGATGCTACCTCAAAATCTATCCGTGTTGAGTTGCCACCTTTTACCCTTGTAGGTGCAACAACGCGTTTCGGTGATTTAAGTGCCCCCTTACGTGATCGTTTTGGTGTTGTACACAAGTTAACTTACTATACTGAAAATGAACTTACTGAAATTTGTGCAAGAACAGCGCGGATATATGACACAACCATTCATGAAGATGCTACCTCTGAAATTGCTAGAAGAAGCCGGGGTACACCCCGAATTACCAATCGTTTGTTCCGCCGTGTCAGAGATTTTGCCGATGTTTTAAATGATGGCGTAATTTCTAAAGATATGTGCGAGCTTGCACTCGATAAATTACATATTGATCATATTGGTCTTGATGCCAAAGATCATGCGTATTTACTCGGGATTATAGAAAACTTTGAAGGTGGCCCTGTCGGACTAGAAAGTTTAGCCGCATCCATCGGAGAAGAACCTACAACAATAGAAGATGTCTATGAACCCTACTTATTACAAATTGGTTTTATTAAGCGTACCCCAAGAGGTCGTGTCGCAACAGATAAAGCCTATAAACACCTAAAGAAAAAACATAACATGAGGTTATTTTAATGAAGTTAGAAGATTTTAATTATGAACTTCCCGATAATTTAATTGCGCAAACACCCTTAAAAAATCGTAGTGATTCACGATTAATGGTCCTTGATAAAACAACCGGTAACACACAGCACGATATATTTTCAAACATTTTATCGTATTTAAAAAAAGACGATGTTCTAGTTTTAAACAACACATCAGTTATTCCGGCAAGATTATTTGGAACTAAAGAAGCAACTGGCGCATCGATTGAAGTCTTATTATTAGAACAAAAACATGACGATTTATGGGAATGTTTGGTTCGCAAGGCTAAAAA
This sequence comes from Candidatus Izemoplasma sp., assembly GCA_036172455.1. Taxonomy (NCBI): domain Bacteria; kingdom Bacillati; phylum Mycoplasmatota; class Mollicutes; order Candidatus Izemoplasmatales; family Candidatus Izemoplasmataceae; genus Candidatus Izemoplasma; species Candidatus Izemoplasma sp. The sequence goes on along the minus strand of JAXKVY010000001.1, from coordinate 82,761 downwards.
AATCAAAGTTGGCACACTTGTTACCTTTGGTGATGGTCGCTTAAAAGCAGAATGTGTCGCTGTGCATGATCAAGGTATCCGTGAATTCAAAATGCTTTACGATGGTGTTTTTTATGAAATATTAGAAGCGCTTGGTGAAATGCCACTGCCCCCTTATATCCATGAAAAGCTAGAAGATCCCGATCGTTACCAAACTGTCTATAGCAAGGTGAAAGGGAGTGCGGCTGCGCCAACTGCTGGGCTTCATTTTACAAAAGAACTCTTAAACGAATTAGAAACGGCAGGTATTACCATTGTACATGTTACATTACATGTCGGATTAGGAACCTTTCGTCCTGTTAGTGTCGATAATATTAAAGAACATAAAATGCATGAAGAATATTACCATATGTCACAAGTTACAGCAGATATCTTAAACAAAGCTAAGCAAAACAATCAACGTATTGTTGCTGTAGGGACAACCTCGCTTAGAACACTTGAGACGATTATAAAGAAACACGATAAATTTATCGAAACCAGTGGCTATAGCGATATATTCATCTATCCAGGATATGACTTTCAAGCAATCGATGCACTTATTACAAACTTTCATTTACCTAAATCAACATTATTAATGCTTGTTAGTGCCCTAGCGTCTAAAGATATTATTATGAATGCTTATCAAGAAGCAATCAAGAGACACTATCGTTTCTTCAGTTTTGGAGACAGTATGTTAATCACATAACCCCTTACTAGCAAGCAATTGCTAGTATTTTTGTGTACAAAGTTTTACATTATAACTATTTGATGCTATTATAATATTGAAATAATTACAAGTATAAAAGGAGGATTTTCTATGCAACACACATTCAAAAAACTCTGTCAGGCGCATCATATTAGTCCATCGATTACCCGGAAATCAATATTTAACTATATGCACAACTCACAAGATAAACATCATCCAACGGTTGATGATATCTATAAAAACGTCAAAAAAGAGATTCCAACATTATCAAAAACAACTGTCTATAATGTATTAAATCTCTTTGTTGAGCATAATTTGGTGCGGGCTATTCCAATGGCCACAAATCAAAAACAATACGAACTCTTATTAGATAATCATTCCCATTTCATCTGTAATGAATGTCATAATATTTATGATATTCCACATGTCAAGACAGTATTGAATAAAGATAACTTACATGCGTTTCAGATTGAAAATGAAGAAGTCGTACTACGCGGCTTATGTCCGGAATGTCAATCATCTTAATATATAAAAAAAGTACCCCAGCGGGTACTTTTTTAAATAGGTTTAGTTAAGTGTTTTATCAACGTTTGATAAGTCGCCAGGTTGAGCCCATAAAGCGATTAAATAAATAGAACCAAACACTGGAATGAAGTGTAGAAGCATATTCCAACCACTTTTGTGAATATCGTGTAAACGGCGGATGCCAAGTGTAATCGATGGGATTAAGATAATTAATCCGAACACGATTGATATCGTTCCAAATACGCCACTAACTTGCGCTGACATAACGCGTAATAACGTCACAATTAAGGCATTGGTAAGAAATATAGGCCAAAATTCTTTTCTACTCGATACACCCATAAAATCTAAAATGCGTGTGAAAAACTTGGTATAACTTTCTAATATAAACATTGCTTTTCCTCCTAAGTTGAATAATCTAACATACCCATTATAATACAATTAACTCTATTAATCAATAGGTTTTAATCTGGCTGTAAAATGTCTTAATACTGGTGGTTCATAAGTAAAGGTTAATCCCTTCAATGATTCACGTGAATTATAGACACTAATAACAGCTTCTGCGACAACATCTAAATGCTTATATGTATATGTTCTTCTAGGAATTGTTAACCGCATCAACTCCATTGGACTCTCTAAGTTTTCTAAGGTATCAGGATCTCTTCCTAATAGGAAACTCCCAATTTCAACCGGACGAATACCCGCCTCTAAATATACGGCATTACAGACAGCTTGTGCTGGAAACTGATCATAAGGGATATGCGGTGCAAATTTTTTACAATCAACAAACACTGCATGGCCTCCGATGGGATATTGTACAGGTACACCAGCCGTTCTTAAGCGTTCACCTAAATACCTAACCTGATCAAGACGGTGTTCTAAATATGGCTCTTCAAGCGCTTCTTTTAATCCAACACTTAAGGCCTCCATATCGCGGCCAGCAAGCCCGCCATATGTTGGAAAACCTTCCATCGGAACGATATAAGTACGACATTTATTGAATAATGACTCATTATCTTTAATCGCAATGAGACCCCCAATATTTACCAGCCCATCTTTTTTACTACTCATCAAAAAGATATCAGCTAAATCAAAAGTCTCTTTAGCGATGTCTTGTATACTTTTATCGTGATAAGCCGCTTCCCGTTGTTTAATGTAATAAGCATTTTCAGCATAACGGGCACCATCTATCAATACCGTGAGATTGTATTTGTCTGCTAACTCTCTCACATGCTTCATATTCTCAAGGCTTACAGGTTGTCCCCCAGCACTATTGTTGGTTATGGTCATAATAATACCAGCAACATTTTCAGGTTTTTTGTCTTGGATTAAATACTCAAGTTGTTCTAAGTCAAAATTCCCTTTAAATGGATGATACGTTTCTGTATCAAAACAGGCATCTATAACACAATCAAGAGCCCTAGCACCCGCTAATTCAACATGTGCTCGAGTCGTATCAAAATGCATATTTGAAATAAAATACATCCCCTCTTTATCAACCAATTGGGGTAACATAACTTGTTCAGCCCCACGTCCTTGATGTGCTGGGATAACGTATTTATAGCCAGTAATTTCTTTAACGACTGATTCTAGTTTATAAAAACTACGGCTCCCTGCATAAGCTTCGTCACCTTGCATCAATGCACCCCATTGATGGTGACTCATTGCGCCTGTGCCACTATCTGTGAGTAAATCAATATACACATCTTCACTGCGTAAACTAAACAGATTGTACCCTGCTTCTTTAAGATATTTTTCGCGTTCTTTTCGGGTCGTAACTTTAATTGGCTCAACCATCTTGATACGGTATGGTGGAGCCACATATTTCTTGTCCATGTCATCATCTCCTTGTGAATGCTATACACATTATATACGATTATGATAGCGTTTACAATGGTTTTTACAAAAAAAAGAAGGAGAGTCTCCTTCTAATCTGATAATGGCTTAATCGATTTGATCCAATAGACAAATGGGGTATCAAGCATCGCAACAATTACTTTGATGACATAGGTTGTGATATAAATGTCACGTGCTAAAGATTGTGGAAAGACACCAAACAGTAGCGCAATCGATACAAAGATGGATGTATCGACGAATTGACTAATCAAGGTTGATCCGTTATTACGAATCCATAAAAATGATTTGTCTGGTAGTTTTGTCTTAATCTTTTCAAATAAATAAACATCTAAAAACTGTGATGCTAAGTATGCAACAAGACTTGCGACCGCAAGTCCTGGTACAAGTTCAAAGATTGTCCGTAATGCCCCGTCCGCAAAATCAGCTTCGTTAGGGGTAAACATTAATGCCATAGACATCACAATAACGGTTGTAATTAAACTAAAGAATCCGATAGTCACAGCCCGTCTTGCATCTTTAATCCCGTATTTCTCACCTAAGGCATCTGTCACTAAAAACAGTGTCCCATACATGATATTACCAAGCGTTGCGGCTAAGGTAATCCCCGCAACCGATAAATCAATACTTTTTAATACTTGAATATTAGCCAAAATAGTGCCGAGGGCAATCCAGGCAAATAAGCCCGTTTTACCAAATAATTTATATGCCGTTGTGATTAATAAAAAATTCACCAAGGCAAATAATAACCATAGTACTTCATTACTCATTATTTATTCCTCCTAGTTTTGTTATCGCAGGATGGTTACGAACTGCGTGAGCAATATCACTATACGCTATTTACTGTCTTTTGTCAAAATATTTAGCGTGAAATGGCTTACATACAATCTTTTCAAATTAAACTGTTTAAAATTTCTCAATTTATTGTACAATAATATTATGACATATTGACTGACATGGGGGCTAAATATGAAACGAATTGGTATTGATATTGGAAGCACAACCATAAAAACAGTTATTATAGATGAGGCAAATAAGATCGTCTATAAAGACTATTTACGCCATAAAAGCTCAATTACATCATCCTTATTAACACTTTTAAAAACCGTTGATCAACATTTTCCTGAAGAAACGATGATGGTGAATTTTACGGGGAGTGCCGGTATGCTACTTGCGAAAGGCATAAATGTGCAGTTTACACAAGAAGTCATTAGTGCCACAATGGCTTTAAAAGAAGATGGAGGACATTTTGATGTTTGTATCGAACTCGGGGGAGAAGATGCAAAAATCATTTTTTTTGATGGGAATAACATTGAACAACGCATGAACGGAACGTGTGCAGGTGGAACTGGCGCTTTTATCGATCAAATGGCGACACTGATCAACCGCCAAACACCTGAATTAAATGACTTAGCTAAAGCACATCAAAAAATATATCCTATTGCTTCTCGATGTGGTGTTTTTGCTAAAAGCGATATTCAACCATTGTTGAATCAAGGCGCGAGTCATGCGGACATCGCAGCCAGTATTTATCAAGCAATCGTCAACCAAACAATCGCAGGCCTATCCCAAGGAAGAACAATAGAAGGACGCGTTGCTTTTTTAGGAGGCCCATTAACGTTTTCTAGCGAACTACGCCAACGTTTCATTACTACATTGCATCTGGAGGATGTGTTTATTCCTGAAAACGGTGAAGTCTTTGTCGCCTATGGCGCAGCCTTAGAGGCTGACACATCAGAGCTCTTAATCGACCACTTAATTGAACGGGTTATTTTGCATGACCAAAACAATAGAAAAAAAGTAAGAAAAACTTTACCTGCTCTATTTAAAGACAAAGAAGAACTTCAAACATTCATTGACCGACATAATAAAAACGCCGTAAAAGAACGCTCACTAGATACATATCATGGTAATGCCTATTTAGGTATTGATGCCGGGAGCACAACAACGAAAATGGTCCTAATTTCAGACGATAATGAGATTCTTCATTATTATTATTCACATAACCAAGGGAATCCGATTGAAATCATCAAGCATGCCCTATCTGAATTATACCAATCCATGCCAAAAGAAGTTGTTATTAAGGGAGCTTATAGTACTGGATACGGTGAAGAACTGATTAAACATGCCTTTACCCTGGATGGCAATGAAGTCGAAACAATCTGTCACGCAAAAGCAGCACAGTTCTTTAATCCTGATGTTGATTTTATCATTGATATTGGTGGCCAAGATATGAAATGCTTTAAATTAGACGATGGGATGATTACATCAATTATTCTAAATGAAGCGTGTTCAAGCGGTTGTGGCTCGTTTTTAGAGACATTCTCAACGAGTATGGGCTATGACATCAAAGCCTTTGCTGAACTTGCATTAGAGGCAACTCAACCTGTTGATTTAGGAAGTCGCTGTACTGTGTTCATGAACAGTGGTGTTAAACAAGCACAAGCAGACGCTGCACCGACAAAAGATATTAGCGCAGGACTCGCTTATAGTGTGGTAAAAAACGCCTTATACAAAGTCATTAGAACCACCAATGTAAAACGAGATTTAGGTGAAAACATCATTGTTCAAGGGGGAACTTTTTATAATAATGCCGTATTACGCGCCTTTGAAAAAGAAATTGGTATGACTGTTACGCGCCCGAATATCGCAGGATTAATGGGAGCGTTTGGCGCTGCGATTGTCGCAAAGGAACACGCCACGGATACAGTCAGTCGTATCGTCACATTTAATGGGTTAAAAGATTTTACATACGAAACTAAAAATGCCGTCTGTCGTCAATGTAACAACAATTGCCAATTAACCATCAATATGTTTAAAGATCACAAATATATTTCTGGGAACCGTTGTGAACGCGGAGCTGGTATTACCCAACATAAAGATGATATTCCAAACCTTTATTTATATAAATATAATAAAATTATTTCGTATACTTCGAATCATTTAAATGACTACAACTACACAATCGGGATTCCACTTGTCCTTAATATGTATGAAAACATCCCTTTTTGGCAGACACTATTTGAAGATTTAAATATTGAAGTTATCTATAGTGATCGGTCTAATAAAGCACTGTATGAACTTGGACAAAACAGTATCCCGAGTGATACAGCATGTTATCCCGCTAAACTCGTTCATGGTCATATTGAAAACTTACTGACTAAAGACATCGATGCCATTTTTTATCCTAATATGCCGTTTAATGTGGTTGAAAAAGATTATCGAGACAATGAATATAACTGTCCTGTCGTTGCCTTTTATCCAGAAGTGATTGATGCCAATCTTGAACATATTGATCAAAAACGATATTTTAAACCCTATTTATCTTTTAATAACAAAACTCACTTTGTCAAAAACTTAATTGATGTATTTAAAGATGTCTTACCTCTTAAAAAAAGAGCTGTGAAACAGGCATATGATAAGGCTATTAAAGCCTATCAAGATTACCGAGAAGATGTTATAAAAGAGGGCGAAAGGGCCTTAAAGTATGCGAAAGAGCATCATAAAAACATTATATTATTAGCCGGTAGACCCTATCATATCGACCCAGAAATCAATCATGGTTTACCGAAACTTATGCGAAGTTTAGATGTCGTTGTGATTAGTGAAGATAGTGTTAATACAAAGGCTAATCAAGAATCTGTCAATGTCTTAAACCAATGGACATATCACACAAGACTCTATGATAGCGCGAAGTTTATCGCACATGTTCCGAATGCCAATATGATTCAATTAGTATCTTTTGGGTGTGGATTAGACGCCATTACCTCTGATGAAATTAAACATATCTTAGAATCTCATCATCAACGGTATACACAAATCAAAATTGATGAAGTCAATAACCTAGGTACGGCAAATATCCGTATTCGAAGTTTACTCTCAACGATGGAAGGAGACCCAGATAATGGCTAAGTTAGAATACGACGACACGGGTCGTCTCCTTTTCACCGAAGAGATGAAAAAAGAATACACGATACTAATACCGAGTATGGCCCCTTATCACTTTAGATACTTTATCCCTATTTTAGAAAGTGAAGGCTATAAAGCAGAGATTTTAGAAAACACTAGTTTTGATGTGATTCATACAGGAATGAAATACTCACATAATGATATTTGTGTTCCTGCAATGCTTGTGATTGGACAGTTTATTGATGCGATCCAGTCTGGTGGGTATGATATTCATAAAGTAGCCTTAATCATTACCCAAACAGGTGGCGGGTGTCGTGCAAGTAATTATGTTAGTTTAATCCGTAAAGCCTTTAAACAAGCGGGATATGACTTTATTCCAATCATTAGTGTCAACGCCGTGGGACTTGAAAAAAATCCTGGCTTCAAAATTACGGCAACGGTCTTATTAAAGCTAATCACAGGATTAATGATGGGCGATATGATTATGCAGTTGTATAATGAAATAGCCCCATATGAAGTGGTAAAAGGTGAGACTGAGCAAGTCTATAAAGATGTTAACAGTTTACTTGATGATTATTTTTATTACCCTGCACGTAAAGTGTTTTATCATCCTAAAAAGTTATTTGAGAAAGTGGTAAAACGCTTCAATCAAATTGCGACTGATCGCTCCGTTAAGAAACCAAAAGTAGGGATTGTTGGGGAAATTTATGTCAAATATAGCCCGTTAGGAAATAACAATTTAGAAAAAACATTACGGGATGAAGGATGTGAGGTTGTTACACCGCATATTTTAGACTTTTTCCTCTACACCTTTGATTCATCAATCCATGATATTGAACAATATGGTGGAAATACATTAACAAAATGGGTTTATAAATTCTTAATTCGCTTTATTGAACATCGGCGAAATACTGTCCGTAAGTTATTGACGAAGTATGGTTTCCATTCATTTACCTCATATAACACCTTAAGGTCTTATGCGGATGGTGTTATTGATAAAGGCATGCATGTCGGTGAAGGCTGGCTACTTACAGCCGAAATGATTGAACTCATCAACATCGGTGCTCCAAATATTGTCTGTACCCAACCATTTGGGTGTCTACCGAACCATATCGCTGGTAAGGGTATGTTTAAAAAGATTAAAAAGGCGTATCCAGAAAGCAATATCGTTGCGATTGATTATGATACCTCTGCGACAGAGATTAATCAGTTAAATCGGATTAAATTAATGATTACAAACGCAAAAAATAATCTCGTATAAGTATTTATCTTTTGTTGAGATTTATGTACAATAGAAACGGTGATAACATGTTTAAATATGAACTAATCCATGAGTGTAAACAAACGGGAGCACGCTATGGTAAACTCCATACAGCGCACGGAACCTTTGAAACCCCGATATTCATGCCTGTTGGCACGAAGGCAACCGTTAAAACACTTGATAATACAGAAATTCACGAAGTCAGTGATGATTTAATTTTAGGCAATACCTACCATTTATGGTTACAACCTGGCGATGAACTCATAAAAGATCATGGGGGAATTCGTGGTTTTAGCAAATGGGATGGTGCCTTATTAACAGATAGTGGTGGGTATCAAGTCTTTAGTCTTAGTGATATCCGTACTATCACGGAAGAAGGGGTCGAATTTCGACATCACAAAAGCGGCGCTAAATTATTTATGCGCCCGGAAGATTCAATTCGCATACAAAACAATCTAGGCGCAGATATCATAATGAGTTTTGATGAATGTCCACCATTTGATGCCTCCTATGATTATATGAAAGATAGTGTCGAAAGAACAATCCGATGGGCCAAACGTGGAAAAGACGTTCACCAAAAGAAAGATACACAAGCTTTATTTGGAATTGTACAGGGTGGGCCATTCATTGATTTACGAAAACACTCACTCAAAGCCTTAACCGATATTGGCTTTGATGGTTATTCAATTGGTGGCTTAAGTGTGGGTGAAACCAAAGCAGAGATGTATACGGTACTTGATGCACTTAAAGATGATATGCCCAAAGATAAACCGCGTTACTTAATGGGAGTAGGAACGCCAGATGACCTCATAGAAGGGGTTATTCGGGGTGTTGATATGTTTGATTGTGTCAATCCAACCCGTTTAGCAAGACACGGTAGCGCGATGACAAGTGTCGGACGGATCTCAATCAAAAGCAAACGCTATGAAGCTGATCAATCACCTCTCGATGCCAACTGTGATTGTAAAGTTTGTCAAACTTATACCAAAAGTTATTTACGGCATTTATTTAAAGCAAATGAAAATCTTGGGCCTCGTTTAGTGACCTATCACAACCTATATTTCTTAAAAACATTAATGTATAATATCAGAGAAGCCATAAAAGCAGATCGGTTGAATGATTTTAAAACATCATTTTTTGATCGGTACTATAAATAGGTCAATTTCTTAAAAAGATATTTATTTCTTTGTTTATTAATGCTATAATGAATTAACAAGTTAATTGGAGGTATTTTTTATGTTTGAGTCAATGGATAACTTTAATCAAAAGCCTACAATTAAAGTAATCGGTGTTGGTGGTGGCGGAGGTAACGCTGTGAACCGAATGATTGAAAACGAGGTTCAAGGTGTTGAATTTGTTGCGATCAATACAGACGCACAAGTATTAAGACTTTCAAAAGCAGACTCACGTATTCAAATTGGTAAAATGTTAACACGTGGACTCGGTGCTGGGGCTGATCCAGATATTGGACGACGTGCCGCCATTGAATCAGAAGATGAGTTGCGTGAGTTATTGAATGATACGGATATGGTTTTTATTACCGCTGGGATGGGTGGCGGAACCGGGACAGGTGCTGCGCCAGTCATTGCTAAAATCGCACGTGAAGCCGGATGTCTAACCATTGGTATCGTTACAAAACCGTTCAGTTTTGAAGGACGTCGTCGCGTGGCTACTGCCCTTGAAGGATTAGATGCTTTAAAACCGTATGTCGACACACTTATAGTTGTGCCTAACGATCGTTTACTTTATATTGTCGACCGATCAACAAGTATGTTAGAAGCATTTAGAGAAGCTGACAAAGTATTACGCCAAGGGGTTCAAGGTATTGCCGAAATCATTACCGTACCTGGCTTAATCAATGTTGACTTTGCGGATGTTAAAACTGTTATGAAAGACAAAGGAACGGCGCTAATGGGGATTGGAATTGCTAGTGGAGAGAATCGTGCCATTGAAGCAACCAAAAAAGCCATTCACTCGCCTCTTTTAGACGCGAATATTGATGGTGCTACAGATGCTGTGGTTAACATTACGAGTGACGTTAATGTTGCCTTATGGGAAATCAATGAAGCGGTTGAAGCCATCCAAAACGCAAGTTCTACAGAAATTAATATTATTTATGGAGCAACCGTCAATCAAGATATCGATGAGGAAATCATTGTAACTGTCATCGCAACTGGTTTCGATGAAAATAAAGTGACCTTTAGTGATATTGGTACTGGTGAATATGAAGACGAAACACCACAAGAAGTCATTGAAGAAGAAACCACGTCTAAGAAAAAGAAATCAAAACCTAAAGATAATGACGATGATGAAGAAGAACCATCAAAAACTTCAATTCCATCGTGGTTAAAATCTCGATTTAAATAAGCGCTTATGCGCTTTTTTAAGATATGAGGTGAGACAATGCATAAACGACGATATACAATTATATATGCAGTAACTATGGGGCTACTATTAACGTTTGCATTACTCTTTCGATCAAACGATATGATCTGGATGATAATGGCGATTATTGCCTTATTTATGACCAGTATCTATACTTATTCGACGAGGAAAAAATGAAGATTATTGCAAACAAAGTATTAAATGAACTGAAAGAGACCCCTGTTACTTTAGTTGCTGCAACCAAATATTTTACACCTGATAAGATGCGTGAACTGTATCATCAAGGTGTTAAACATTTTGGTGAAAATAGAGTCAGTGCTTTATTAGCTAAACAAGAGGCATTAGCTGATTTAGATATCACCTGGCATTTTATTGGAACATTGCAAACCAAGAAAATTAAAAAAATGATTAATCAGATTGATTATCTGCATTCGATTCATAAATTGAAGACCGCTAAAGAAGTGAATAAACGTCGTAAAACACCACTAAACTGTTTTCTTCAGGTGAATATCAGTGATGAAGAGAATAAACATGGCTTTAGCAAAGATGCGGTTGTGGATGCTGTGAAAGCCATTGAACCATTACCTAATGTTAATCTCATTGGCCTTATGGGAATGGCATCACATACTGATGATGAATCTGTAATCAATCAACAGTTTCAAATCTTAAACGATTTACAAGATACGATTAAAGAAACATTAAACATCTCCTTAGACAGATTATCTATCGGGATGAGTAATGATTATAAAATAGCGCTAAGGCACAATTCTAGTTTTATTAGACTAGGTAGTGTATTATTTAAAGAAGAGGTGTAAGTATGTTTTTTAAACGAAAGAAAGCCATAGACCGTGTGCAGTTTATTAAAATGAGTAAGGATATTGACATCTATAAACTAGGCGATCGACTCTTAAAAGGCATTCCTCTTGTCATAAACTTTGAAGATTATAATGCCATTGAAGCGAACAAGGTTATCACCTTTTTAAGTGGTATCACCTACGCCATTGATGGCGAAGTTGAAGTTATTCAACAATATATCTTCTTATTCGCAACAAAACAAGATTACAAAGATGGCACACTAAGAGACTTTGTACAACAATATAAGGAGTAACAAACTATGCTTTATTATTTATTATTTGGCGCATACTGGTTATTGCGCATTTATTTCTATGTTCTCATCGCTTATGTTTTACTCTCATGGTTCCCTGAGTTTAGACAATCTAAGTTTTATCTTTATATTTATCGTTTAGCCAATCCATATATGCGGATATTCCGCGGCTTATTGGTATTTGGCCAAATGGATTTTACCCCGATTTTAGGATTTATTTTATATCAGTGGGGTCTCGATACCTTACAACAAGCGCTTTTCTTGATGGGTAGCTAATGAATCAAAAAGCATTCCACCAAGAAATCCATGCTATACTAGCGAATAAAACACCCCACATCACCCATTTCTTAACCGAAGAAGAACAAGCTATTATCAGTCAAATCACGAAAGGGAACAATGTTGACTTTGCTGGGGGATTTCTAAACCCATCGCGACAACGCGCCTACTTTTTTACTGATATCAAAGAAGATATCACGTGTTTGCGTCTTACATTAAAGAACCCTTACGCCAAATTAACCCATCCTAAAATACTGGGCAGTCTTATGGGACTTGAGATTGCGCGTGACAGAGTCGGTGATATTATCGCAGAAAAGGGATTGGTTTATGTCACAAATGATGTAAAAGATACCCTACGTTACCGATTAGAAAAGATTGGTAAAAGTCCTGTCCATGTGACTGAGATTGATGGATCAGCGATTGAAAAAACCGTTTCCTTAAGACCATTCAACATTATTGTAAGTTCGATGCGTCTTGATGTCATTGTCGCAGCAATTTTACATACCTCGCGTAGTAAAAGCCAATCATTTATCAAAAACAATCATGTAAAAATTAACCATTTTCCAACTGATGACAGTAAACAAATGCTTGCTATTGATGATATTTTATCAATCCATCGTGAAGGCCGGTTTGTCATCATGGAGACATTAAAAACGACAAGAAAAGGGAAATATCTACTAAAAATTGGAAAATATACTTAAAATGGTTGTAATAATGATAGAATTTGTTAAAATATAAAAGAATATAGAAAACGATGAATAGGACACGTGTGATAAGTCCCACATTTACAGCGACCAAGGTTCGGTGAAAGCTTGGAATGATGCCTTATTATATATCCCCTATGAGTTAAGCACTGAAAATAGTAAGTGACTTCGCGACTCGGCGTTATGAGCAATGAGTGCTAGGCAACTAGAACTAAGGTGGTACCACGGAAATAATTTCGTCCTTTTTTGAGGACGATTTTTTATTTGAAGGAGTGAAAGCAATGAGTAAAGACTACAAAGACACTTTACAGTTACCAAAAACAGACTTTCCAATGCGCGGAAACCTCGGTAACAAAGAACCAGAGATGCAAAAAGCATGGGAAGACATGGATTTGTATCAAAAGCGGTTAGACAAAAATAAAGGGAATACGGAGTACGTATTACATGATGGCCCACCGTACGCAAATGGTGATATTCATATTGGCCATGCCTTAAACAAAATATTAAAAGACTTTGTTGTTCGGTATAAAAGTATGCGTGGATTTTATACACGCTATGTACCGGGATGGGATACCCATGGATTACCGATTGAAACAGCTTTAGTTAAACATAAAAAAGTTAAACGCCATGAACTGAGCAAGGCAGAGTTTAGAAAACAATGCGAAGCGTATGCTTATGAACAAGTTGATCGTCAGCGCGACCAATTTAAGCGCTTAGGTGTGCTTGGTGAATGGGATAATCCGTATGTGACATTAAAACCGAAATATGAGGCATCACAACTACGGATTTTTGCTGATATGGTTGAAAAAGGATTAATCTTTAAAGGTCTCAAGCCAATCTTCTGGAGTCCATCAAGTGAAACCGCACTTGCAGAAGCAGAAATTGAGTATCACGATGTTAAAGATCCTTCAATCTATGTTGGAATGGATGCAGTGGATACCTTAGGAAAATTTGATTTTGACTTTAAATTTCTTATTTGGACAACCACGCCATGGACAATTCCAGCCAATTTAGCCATTGCGGTAGGTGACCACATCTTATATTCATTTGTTAAAGTGGATAATGATACCGTATACTTAGTCGCAACAGAACTTATTAATGAACTCAAAGATATCCTTGGATGGGAAACTGTTGAAACCCTCCAAGACGTTAAAGGGTATGAATTAGAAAACATGACCTATAAACATCCCCTATATGATCGCGTCAGTCCTGTTGTTTTAGGACACCACGTGTCGACTGATGGGGGAACAGGCCTTGTTCATACCGCACCAGGACATGGTGAAGATGACTTCATCATTGGCCAAAATTATGGATTAGATGTCTTATGTCCGGTCGATGAAAAAGGATATATGACTGAAGAAGCGGGTCAATATAAAGGCCAGTTTATCTTAGAGTGTAACGATAGTGTTATCAATGATTTAAAAGCTTTGGGTGCACTCTTGAAAGTCAAAACCATCACCCATAGTTACCCACATGATTGGCGAACTAAAAAACCAGTCATCTTTCGAGCAACTGATCAATGGTTCGCATCAATTGAGTCATTAAAAGATGACATGATTAAAGAAATCCATACTATTAATTGGGTCCCTAAATGGGGCGAAAAACGAATGGAAAACATGGTCAAAGACCGCAAGGCGTGGTGTATTAGTCGACAACGTACTTGGGGTGTCCCAATCCCTGTGTTTTATGCAGAAGACGGGACTGCGATCCTTGATAAAGATGTCATCAATCACGTTGCTGATATCTTCAGTGAAGAAGGAACTAACGCTTGGTTTAGCCATAGCGCAGAAGAATTACTGCCTGAAGGGTTCACCCATCCAGGTAGTCCAAATGGCACTTTTACAAAAGAAACAGATATCTTAGATGTATGGTTTGATAGTGGTACAAGTCACCATGGTGGTATGAAAGACTTTGGTCTGCCATATCCGAGTGATTTATACTTAGAAGGTAGTGACCAATACCGTGGTTGGTTTAACAGTAGTTTATCAACCGGTGTTGCGCATACTGGAAAAAGCCCATACAAAGCGTGTTTAACCCACGGATTTGTACTTGATGGTGATGGTCGTAAGATGAGTAAATCCATCGGTAATGTGGTTGATCCATTAAAAGTGATGAAACAAATGGGCGCAGATATCTTACGTTTATGGGTAGCAAGCGTCGATTACCAAAGCGATGTCCGGATTAGCAACAAAATGATGCGTCAAATTAGTGAATCTTACCGGAAAATCCGTAATACAATTCGCTTTATGCTAGGAAACTTAAAGAATTTTAATCCAGACACAGACCGAGTAGCATATGATGATTTAGCAGAAATTGATCAGTATATGGTCCAAAAGATGAACATCTTAACCAAAACAACGTTAGAGCGTTTTGATCACTTTGAATTTGATGGGGTTTATCGTGATATTACTAACTTTGTCACACGTGAACTGTCTGCGTTCTACCTTGATTTTACAAAAGATATCTTATATATCGAAAAAGAAGATGATCATGCAAGACGTTCTATCCAAACGGTTCTATATGATATGACATTAGATTTATTACGCTTATTAACTGTCTTCTTACCCCATACAACACACCAAGCCTATCCGCATTTACCACATGCAAAAGAAGCCCATGTCTATTTAGAAAACATGCCAGAGGTTAAAACGTTTGATAACCCTGAGTTAGTTGACAAATACGACCGTTTCATGAAGATACGAGATAATGTTCTAAAAGCGCTTGAAACTGCCCGTAACAATAAAGTGATCGGTAAAAGTTTCAATGCAAAATTAACCTTGTATCCTGAGGGAGACACAAAAACCTTCTTAGAGGGATTAGATGTGAACCTAGGTCAAGTCTTTATCGTTTCCCAGTTTGAAATGGCTGAAGGTACTGGCGAATACACATTCGATGAATTATCAATTGATGTTGAAAAAGCAGAAGGACATACTTGTGAACGTTGTTGGCAAGTAGTTCCTGAGGTTGATGACGGATTATGTGATCGTTGTCATTCAATTGTTCATGATTAAGACAAAAAGCTTATGAAAATAGGCTTTTTTCATGTATACTTTATATGATATAGATCAAAAGGAGACATACTATGGAAAAACGAAAAATTGTTTTTAATGCACAAAATATACTCTCGTACATTCTAGGCTTTTTTATCTTAGGGTTTGCCGTTGTCTCATTATTACGCTCAAATTTAGGCGCTGGGGCGTGGGATACAACAACTTTTAGTTTGCACGCCTTTATGACACAACTCATCCCCTTTTTCACACTCGGTATGGCGAGTATGATGATTAGTCTAACGATTATGACAATCGTGATTATAAGCCGTAAACAATGGTATCTTTTATTTATGCTACTTCCGATTTTGTTAGTAGCGATAAGCATTGATTTTTGGGATTTGGTTGTTTATCGTGATTTTAAAGCGATTGGGATTGAACGGGTAGTGCTTTTTGTCGTCGGTACCATAACACTCCCATTAGGATTATCATTAATCGTGCTAAGTCAATTTCCTGCTTTTGTATTTGATGAGTTGATGTTATTGATTATGGATGTCTTAAAAACCAAAAAACTCGGGTTGGTTCGGCTTGGTATCGAAATCCTTGGTGTACTCCTCGCGCTGGTATTCGGATTTTTATCAGACGCTATTTTCGGGACCGACATTGGATTTGGAAAAGTGAATCTTGGAACGGTCTTTTTAGCATTTGCTTTGGGACCTATAATGTCGTTTTATATACGATCTTTAAAACCATACTATCAAAATAACTGAAATATTTTTAAAATATGTTATAATAAAAGTAACTGTAAAAAGAAAGGTGATATGAGATGAAAACGAATAAACTAATTGATCATACGTACTTAAAAGCTGTTGGTACGGCACATGAAATTGATGCCATTATCGATGAAGCTAAACGGTATGATTTTAAAAGTGTTTGTGTTAACCCAACATGGGTGCAAAAGGCGAAACGGGCATTAAAAGATACCGATGTATTAGTCTGTACGGTTGTTGGATTTCCACTTGGCGCAAACACAACTGAGACAAAAGTATTTGAAGCAAAAGATGCCTTAACAAAAGGCGCAGATGAAATTGATATGGTTTTAAATATTGGTGCTGCGAAAGCACATGACTATGGATTTATCACAGATGAAGTAAACGCTGTAAAAGAGGCTTGTGGCGATCACACATTAAAAGTGATCTTAGAGACCTGTTATCTGACAGATGAAGAGATTAAAGAAGCCGGTAAAGCTGCAATAGACGGTGGGGCAGACTTCATTAAAACCTCAACTGGATTTGGCACTGGTGGCGCTACGGTAAAACATGTTAAAATAATGAAATCAGTCGCAAAAGATAAAGAAGTCAAAGCCTCAGGTGGCGTAAGAAGTCTAGAAGACTTAAATAACATGGTCGATGCAGGCGCTACACGTATTGGTGCAAGTAGTGGTGTTAAAATCATGGAAGGTAAACAATCTGAGGAGGCATATTAATGGCAACACCACATATTGAAGCAAAAAAGGATGACATCGCAAAAACAGTATTAATGCCTGGCGATCCATTACGGGCTAAATTTATTGCTGAAACATTTTTAGAAGATGTGACTAAATTTAATAATGTCCGTAACATGTTTGGCTATACTGGAACATATAACGGCAAACGAATCAGTGTTATGGGAAGCGGTATGGGGATGCCAAGTATTGGTATCTATAGTTATGAATTATTTAAATTTTATGATGTCGAAAACATTATCCGTATTGGTAGTGCGGGTGCTTATACTGACGAACTAGATTTATATGATGTTGTGTTAGTTGACCGTGCTTGGAGCGAATCAACATTCGCATCCACACAGGGAGATATTGATCATGTTGAATATACCTACCCATCTACTGCGTTAAATCAACAATTAGCTAAATATGCAAAATCATTAGAGATTGATATCCATAAAGGTACCATTCATTCTAGTGATGTGTTCTATCGTGAAAACTTTGACGAGTTCAAGACCATCCATAAAAATAAAGGATGTATTGCCGTTGAAATGGAGTCGTTTGCGCTCTTCCACAATGCCAACGTTACAGGGAAAAACGCGGCTTGTTTACTAACTATTTCAGATAATCTTGTGACAAAAGAAGAAACATCAAGTGAAGAACGCCAAAATGCGTTCACAAATATGATGAAAATTGCCTTAGAAATGGCTGAATAATACTTTTTATGCAACAATTTACATCCACAACAAATGGGATTCACATTAGAGGCTTAACTACATCACAGTTTAAAACCTCACAATGTCAAATTCAATTTGTTAGTCCTTTATCAAACAAAAGCGCTCCGCGACGAGCGCTTCTTGCATATTTATTAAAAGCAGTATCACAAGATTTTCCCACTCGAAAACAGATGAACCATCACTTAGAATCACTTTATGCATCACATCTACGTGTTGGTGTGAAAAAAGTTGGTAATGCCCATGTTATCACCTTTTACCTATCCGTCATTAATCACGACTTTACGTTAGAAAAAGAAGATTTATTAGAAGCGTTATTTAAGGTTCTTAGTGGCAGTCTCTATTCGCCATTATTTGACCCATCAATATTTAATGAAGAACGGCAAGCGTTAATTGACTATATGAATGAAGTCGCGTCTGATCCATTAAAATATGCCCTTTTAGAAACTTATAATACAATGTATGATGGTGATCCTTATCATACACGTTCACTCGGTACTATCGCAGATTTAGAAGCTGTAACCTTAGAGGATATACACGCAAGTTACCAATCACTCATTGAAGAAGATACGATCTATGTAGAATATGTTGGTAACCGTGACGAAGAGACAGTCACAAACTTAGTATCACACTATTTAAAACCCAACACAGTGAAAAAAGCCCATTCTTTTATCAGTCCATCTGATTTTTCAAATATCCAACCAATTGATAAAAGACTGTATAAACCCATCAAACAAACCAAACTAGTTACCAGTTATCGTGTCCCAGTCACATACGATCATGATGACTACTACACCTTAGTCGTATTAAACGCGTTACTTGGTGGTGGCAGTGATAGTCTACTCTTTCATGAAGTAAGAAATAACGCAGGATTATGTTATTTTATAGGCTCGAGTTATGATCAGTTTAAAGGGAGTGTCATTATTTATACCGGCATTGAGAAATCAAACGAAGAAGCGGTATTACCATTAATTAATGATGTTATTGATTCGATTAAATCAACTACTTACCAAACAGATCACCTTACTATTGCGAAAAAAGCGATTATCACATCTCTAATATCAAGTCTAGATTCTAGTTATAGCTTACTCAATCATTTAGCTAAGGGCTTATACTTTAATAAGCCATTTGATCCAGATCATGCGATTGAAGCTGTTAAGCGTGTGACTCAAGATGATATAGCAAGATGTGCAAAACAACTCATCTTAAATGTGACGGTTATTGTAGAAGGGGGTAACGATGAAAACAACAACCTATAAAGCGCTCCAAGAAACTACCTACACCTATCAACATCACAGTGGTTTATCTATTGTTGTTATACCGAAACCAAACTTTCATAAAACCTATGTCACTTTAACCACACCCTTTGGTGCGAACACAACGACCCTGCATAAAACAGATACCTCAATTGAAATTCCTTTAGGGACAGCGCATTTCTTAGAACATAAATTATTTGATCGTGATGGGGAAGAACTATCGACAAAGTTTGCGAAACACCATGCGAGTGTTAATGCCTATACACAAAATAATCAAACAACGTATCTCTTTTCCTGTTCTGAGGATCTTAAGACCAATCTACATACATTGATAGATCTCGTCTACGAGCCAACCTTTACAGAAAAAGGTGTGTCCAAGGAAATCAGCGTTATTGCCGAAGAAATTGATATGTATCAAGATGATCCTAACGCGGTCATGTATGAAACATTGATGGATAATATGTATCATAATCATCCGATAAAACACCGTGTTTTAGGGACAAAAGAGAGTATCACACAGATTACACCTGAGTTATTAAACACTGTGCACAAACAGTATTACCATCCCAAAGAGATGGTCATGGTTATTGCTGGAAATGTTAATTTAGAGACGATAGAAGATACGCTACATAATTTAATAATTCCTTATCAAGAAAAAAATACAACATTACAAGAAACTCCCATTCAAGAGCCAACTGACGTTGTGGATGATACCCTTACATTGTTACAGAAAGATGTTTTTGTCCCCCATAGTGCCTTAGGGGCTAAACTTGATCCAAGTCAATTATCGGATCACCATGTCATGAAACAAGAACTCATATTTGCGATGTTGCTTGAACTCATTATAGGTAAAAGCACAGACCGCTATCAAGCATGGATTGAAAAAGGTTATATTAATGACTCTTTTGATGTTGATATTACCATTGAGCAAGACACAGCAAATGTATTATTTAGTTGTAATACACCACAAGCAGAGGCATTCTTAACAGCCCTAGATACTTACTTACAAGAACTGGATACCTTAACGTTTAATGAAACAGATTTCTTGCGTGTGAAAAAGCAAATCCTAGGTGGCTTTATTCATGCCTTGAATAGCATTGAATATATTGCGAACCAATTTACAAAATATCATTTCTTAAAGGATGATTTGTTCAACATACTTGATTATTCTAAAACCATTACCCTCGATGATATCAATCACGCAAAAGCTATCTTAAAGGATGCACAAACTGCTAAAATACTCATAAAAAAATGATGCCTTATTTGTAAGGCATCATTTTAAATTGGACTGAATAAATGATAAAATCGTTTCTATGTGTTTATCGCGTTCAATTTCGTTGATTATTTCATGTCGACAATTATTTAAGACCTTATAATGCACATTAGAATATCCCGAATCTTGATATATCCGACATAATGTCTTAATGCCATTGCCATAATCAGATAAGGCATCATACTCACCACTAATGAAAAGTAGTGCGGCTGAACTAGCCCCTGCTTTAATCAATGATTTGTTTTGAATTTCGGGAATAATGCTTAACACATCTTGTTGCGCTTTAATCGTAAATGGTTTTCCTGTTAAAGGATCATCTTTGAACGCTTTAATCATGTCTCGATCTTGCGTTAACCAATCAATTTTGCGATGAATCAAGCCGTTTCTACGCATATGTCTGATGTGACCATCTAAGATTCTATGATTAAAGAAATCACTGACATACTCATTGCCACGGACCAACGCAATTAATTTAGCAAGGACTATACCAACACGGGTTTTAAAACTACTAAACACCCCAGTACCAGAGAAGATAGCTTGTGTATACTGATGATGATTATGAATCATCGCATAGCGACCGAAAAACGATCCCATTGAATGGGCAAATAAAATAACATCTAAAGTAGGATATTGTTCTTCAATATAATCCCTTACTGTTCGGATTCCTTCATAGACAATATGGAAACCAATAGAATCTGAGAAAAAGACACGATCATCTTTAGTAGCGGAGAGTCCATGTCCTAATAAATCACTACCAATCACATGAAACCCAGCCTCATTACAGGCTTTAGCAAAATGCTCATAGCGTTTCATATGTTCCCCAGCTCCATGGATTATTTGAATAATCCCTTTCACTTCAACGTCAGTTTCCCACACGTAACAGTGTAAATCATGCTCATACGGATCGACTAATGTCAATTCTTTTTCCATCTAAATCACCCTCTTCTTTACTTATTATAGCATAAAATCGATTTTTTATTTAATTATTCTATGACTTTTGGTAAAATAGGGATAAGGATGTGATTAAGATGCAAAAGTATGTGATTGCAATTGATCAAGGTACAACCTCATCTAGAACCATCGTATTTGATAAATCAGGTCGGATTGTTTCACAAGCACAGCGTGAAATTGAGATGATATATCGGGATGAAAATACCGTTGAACAACGCGCATATGATATATGGAGAACCGTTCTAAACACCTTGGCTGAGAGTTTACTAAGCGCAGAAATACTACCTGAAGAAATCGCCAGTATTGGGATTACAAACCAACGTGAAACAATCGTTTTATGGGATAGAGAAACAGGTGAACCACTTTATGACGCTATTGTCTGGCAGTCAAAACAAAGTAATGATATCTGTAAAGCATTAAAACAACAAGGTTTATCGTCTTTTTTTAAGGATAAAACAGGGCTTGTTATCGATCCGTATTTTAGTGGGACAAAAATTAAATGGGCCTTGGAAAATGTACCTGGTATACAAGAAAAAATGGACAATGACCAACTGATGGTGGGAACCGTAGATAGTTGGTTATTATATAAATTGTCAGGTCATAAAGTTCATAAGACCGATGTGACCAATGCATCAAGAACATTATTATATAATATTCACACCCACACTTGGGATGATGAAATTCTTTCTTTATTAGGCATAAATAAGCGTTGTTTACCAGAAGTTGTTGATTCGAATGCGATTTTTGGACAAACGGCTCGCGAAATGTTTTTTGGGGCTGAAATTCCTATTGCTGGGGTACTTGGTGACCAACAAGCAGCCTTGTTCGGGCAACTGTGTCTTGAACAAGGAAGTATTAAAAACACCTATGGAACAGGCTGTTTTATGCTGATGAATACAGGAAAAACCCCTGTAACTTCCGAAAGTGGTCTACTAACAACCATTGCATACAGCATCGATGGAAATGTTACTTATGCCCTTGAAGGGAGTGTATTTGTAGCCGGTAGTGCGATTCAATGGTTACGAGATTATCTTCATTTCTTTGACTCAGCTAGTGATTCTGAAACATTAGCCAAAACAGTAACTGATACACGGGGGGTTGTCGTTGTACCAGCTTTTGCTGGCCTTGGTACACCGTATTGGAATAGTGAAGCAAAAGGGGCCATTTTCGGTCTTACACGCGGCACAACACAAGCACATATTACACGCGCAACACTGCAATCTTTAGCCTTTCAAACCAAAGACATCATTGATGTCATGGCAAAAGAATCTAAAATCACACCCAAATATTTAAAAGTGGATGGGGGCGCCAGTATGAATGACTTTTTAATGCAATTTCAAAGTGATGTGTTAAACAAGACCATCATTCGTCCACAAATCATTGAATCAACGGCGTTAGGTGCGGCTTATATGAGTGGTTTAGCAAGTGGGTTTTATGCAAGTATTGATGAACTTAAAAACTGTGCAAGAGAGGATAAAACATTTAAACCTAAGATGACAGAAGCTAAGCGTAATCACTTATATACACAATGGCAAAAAGCGATCATGGCAACACAGAAATTTACATAAGAGGAGTTTATATGGATAAATTAAATGCGTATCAACAACAAAAAAGCAAAGCTGAACGGCTCATTACAATTGGTGGGATTGCCATCGTTGTCGCTGTATTTACATATTTACTTGTTATGCAGTCATTTAAGTTATATATTGCCTTACCCCTTGGGTTTGTTGGTATAATTTTGCTTATTATTGGATCAGTAATATTTAGTGACGTCAGCAAACGCTTTAAATCAGAAGTCATGACGGAATTGATTAAAGATGAACTAGATGAAGGCTATTTCTCAGCAGGAAAGGGATTAAGTGCTTATGATGTCTATTCATGTGAATTCATGAAACGCGCTGATCGGTTTCATTCTGAAGATTATATTTCAGGTAAAATTGATGGTGTCAAATTTGAATCTAGTGATGTTAAGCTAGAAGAACGTCATGTGAGACACACCAAAAACGGGACACGAACATACTATGAAACATATTATCAAGGCCGTTTATTCATCTTTGATTTTAACAAGAGATTTGATGGATTTGTACAAGTATTAGAACGCGGACGACCGCAAAGTAATCGTGATTTCAACCGTGTACAACTTGAAAGTGTTGCCTTTAATGATACGTTTACGACCTACACCACCAATGATCATACAGCGTTTTATGTGTTAACACCTCATTTTATGGAAGCACTTATGGATTTTGAACAACATAATCGTGGGAATATTGGATTTTCCTTTATAGAAAACAAACTCTATATTGGCATCAACAACCGCCGAGATACCTTTGAACTACAGCTTTATCGCCCGATTAATACTTCACTCATAGAAGAATTTAGACGCGATTTATTAGTTGTAAAAGATGTTGTTCATGAACTTAGATTAAACAATAAAATATTTAAAAAATAGGAGGAAACATTATGCCAAATATCGTTATTGTATTACTAGTTGTTGCTGTCATCATAATATTCCCAGTACTGTGGTACATCGCAACAATGAACAGTTTAAGAAGACTAGAAGTCAAAGTCAATGAATCAGAAAGTGGGATTGATGTCGCGTTAACAAAACGATTTGATGTCTTAACAAAAATGGTGAATACTGTTAAAGGGTATGCCAAACATGAAAAAGAAACACTTGAAAATGTGACCAAATGGCGTTCAGGAAAACCACGCTCAATGTCTATGGAGGACAAACAAGAATTTATGAACAAAATGAACACCTTGCAGTCAGGAATCAATGTGGCGATTGAAGCCTATCCTGATTTAAAAGCGCAACAGTCATTTGCGAGTCTACAAAACAGCATCAGTGATGTTGAAGAACATCTACAAGCTGCACGTCGTTTGTACAACTCCAATGTTTCGATTTTAAATTCACGGATTGTCACATTCCCAACAAGTATTGTCGCAGGTATGATTAACATGCAGCAAAAAGAGTTCTTTGAAGCAGATATCCAAAAACGTGAAGATGTGAAAATCGAGTTTTAATACCGTTCATGAAAAGAGTTTGAAATCAAACTCTTTTTTATTTGCTTAAAATAAGTCATATATGTTAACTAACGCTATACCGTAAGATCATTCTTGATTTATTTTATTACTATAAGCTCACCACAGGTTGGCGTAATATAAGATTTATCTCAATCGTTTGTTTTACTAAAAAGATTGCAAAATCATCTAAATTTTCTCATATCTTTTGATAATAAGACAAATAGGTGTCGATAAATCAGCAAGGCTCCCTAAATTTGATAAAATGCGCTATACCCTCTCACAAAATCACGCCATTTAGTAGCTTTCCTTTTAAACCTAAAGTATATATTCTAGTAAAAAAAGGAGGTACTATGTTAAATCAAGTAATTTTAGTCGGACGACTTGTCTATGACCCAGAACTAAGAACATTAGATGATGGTACAAAAGTGACCACGATCACACTGGCTGTGGATCGAACATTTAAGAATGCCAAAACAGGCGAATATGATACAGATTTTATTAAATGTTCGTTATGGCGGGGCATCGCAGAAAACACTGTACAGTATTGTAAGAAAGGATCAACTGTAGGTATTAAAGCACGTCTTGCTCAACGTTATTTTGAATATGAAGAGGGCAAATCATTTTCTTACTCAGAAGTTATTGCCGAGAAAATCACATTTATTAATACTCAAACCAAAAACACGTAAGGTATAAAAAAACACTATGTAAAAATAGTGTTTTTTTATGATTGTTATTTCAATAATGATATAATTTTGATATAATATGATTAGCAAAAAAAACTGGTGATTTTATGAAAAAATGGCTAAAGGAGAACATATTCGTTAAAGATATGTTTGTTTATATATTGTTTGCAGCAATTATCTTTTATATCCCGGCATGGGTGAGTGTTTTATTAGGTATATTAAGGGGCTCTGC
This sequence comes from Candidatus Izemoplasma sp., assembly GCA_036172455.1. Taxonomy (NCBI): domain Bacteria; kingdom Bacillati; phylum Mycoplasmatota; class Mollicutes; order Candidatus Izemoplasmatales; family Candidatus Izemoplasmataceae; genus Candidatus Izemoplasma; species Candidatus Izemoplasma sp. The sequence continues at coordinate 57,401 of JAXKVY010000001.1, read as the reverse complement.
CGCCTTAATTGGATTTGGAAGTGCTTATGTATTATTATGGGCAGGACCATTTACCCCCACCATACCGGCTATTTTTGCGATTGCTGTTTTATTAAAACAACTGGTAAAATACATTACTAATGATCGAGAGGAAGAACCGAAATGAGACAATACTTAGACTTATTACATTATGTCTTAGACAATGGCAGTAAAAAAGAAGATCGCACTGGAACAGGAACCTTAAGTACCTTTGGATATCAAATGCGATTTGATTTAAGTGACGGTTTCCCGCTGTTAACAACTAAAAAAGTGCATTTAAAATCTATCATTCATGAATTGCTTTGGTTTATACAAGGCAATACGAATATAAAATACTTAGTGGATAACAATGTTCGGATATGGAATGAGTGGCCTTACCAAAATTATACAAAACATGCTGATTTTCAAGGAGAGACAATGACTGAGTTTGTTGATAAAATAAAAACAGATGATGAATTTGCCAAGAAACACGGAAATTTAGGCCCTGTATATGGTCGTCAATGGCGCGCATATGAAGGGCCTAATGGTGAAGTTGTCGATCAATTAAAACAGGTCATTCATACCATTAAAAACAATCCTGATAGTCGCCGTATGATTGTCAATGCTTGGCATCCACCACTCATTGATAAAATGGCATTACCACCCTGTCATATGATGTTTCAATTTTATGTCAACGATGGGAAACTCAGTTGTCAACTTTATCAACGGAGCGCTGATGTCTTTTTAGGGGTGCCTTTTAATATTGCAAGTTATGCCTTATTAACGATGATGATTGCACAGGTGACAAATCTTGAACTTGGTGAGTTTGTCCATACATTAGGTGATACCCATATTTATTTAGATCACTTAAAACAAGTCCATACGCAATTAGCAAGAGAACCAAGACCATTACCTACCATGCATATTAATCCAGATGTAACCTCTATCGAAGCATTTACATATGCTGACTTTACACTTGAAGGATACAACCCGCATCCGCGGATTAAAGCGAAGGTGAGTGTCTAATGATTTCAATAATTGTCGCTATGGCAAAAAATAATGTCATTGGAAAAGGCAACTTATTGCCATGGCATTATAAAGAAGACTTAGCTTACTTTAAGAAAACAACTATGGGTCACACCATTTTAATGGGTGAAAAGACCTTTGAATCCATATTGTCTTACACTAAGAAGCCTTTACCTGGAAGAAAAAATATTGTAGCCAGTAAAACAGGATTTGAATATCCAGGCATCGAAGTGACTGATGATGTCATAACCTATCTAAGTCAAGTTGACCGTAATGAAGAGTTATTTATTATCGGTGGAAAAACGATTTATGACTTAACATTAGATTTAGCTGATCGGTTATATATTACCCATATCGACAAATTCTTTGAAGGTGATGTACGATTCCCAGCAATTGATTATAGTCAATTCAAAAAGATTCAAGAACAGCAATCTGGTGACTTAAGATTTACGGTATATGAAAGGATCTGATCGACATGGTCACCTTTATCTATTATAGTTTTGTTTTAGCCTATACTGCGCTTATAATGATATTAACTGACACCTATCAATTTACGCACTACTCAGATATCATTATGACATTAGTCATTATTATCCTAGCCTTTATTATAGCTTTTATCTCTGTCCTAATCATGACATGGCTTCTATCGTTTATCAGACAAAATAAGCCAAAGGACGATCATTTCAATCATGCGTTTGCGCGTGCATTACTGCGGTTTGGACTTCACATTTTCAGAATCAAAGTCTATGTGAGTGGTAAAGAACATATTCCTGATCATCCATTTGTTCTTGTTGGAAATCATCAAGAAAACTATGATATTATCATCATTAAACCGATTTTTGAGCATATGCCTCTTGATTTTATTGCCAAAGAAGCTTTAAAATCATGGCCTATATTTGGACGTTGGATTAAAATTTTAGGCAATGTCTTTATCGCAAAAGAAGCAAACCGGAGTGCCGCAAGAAGTATTATACAAGGGATTAAAAACGTCAAATCCGGAATTCCTATGGCGATTTTCCCCGAAGGAAGACGTTCCCGTAGTAATAAAATGATTGACTTTAAACCGGGGGCGTTTAAACTCGCCATGAAACCCAAGGCAGACTTGTTAATCATAACGCAATATAATGTTTGTAAAGTCTTTAAGCATTTTCCAATAAGACCATTTCATGTCTATGTGCATATTCATCCGTTAATGAAATATGAAGACTATAAAGATATGAACAGTATTGAATTAAGTGAGCATGTAAAAGGCATTATCCAAGGGCAACTTAACACATTTGAACACACTGTCTCATGACAGTGTATAAAACTTACTAACCAGATACAAATATGTTATAATACACATACAAATAAGAGGTGATTTAGATGAGAATGGTAGACATTATTGAAAAGAAACGGGATGGTCACGCCTTAAGTGATGAAGAAATCGCGTTTTTTATTCAAGGATATACCCATAAAGAGATACCTGACTACCAAGTCAGTGCTTTATGTATGGCAATATATTTTAAAGGAATGACCGATCGAGAAAGTACCACATTAACGTTAGAGATTTTAAATAGTGGTGACCAAATTGATCTGTCACAAATTAGTGGCCGAAAAGTCGATAAACATTCTACCGGTGGTGTAGGCGATAAAACAACCTTAGTATTAGGTCCACTTGTTGCGAGTACAGGCGCAAAAGTAGCTAAATTAAGTGGTCGTGGACTCGGTCATACGGGGGGAACTTTAGATAAATTAGAGAGTATTCCTGGACTAAGTATCAATATTGATATCGATGATTTCATTCATCAAGTAAATGATATCGGCATTGCTGTTGCTGGACAAACCGCTAATTTAACCCCAGCAGATAAACTTTTGTATGCATTAAGAGATGTCACTGCGACCGTGCCAAGTATTCCATTAATCGCATCCAGTATTATGAGTAAAAAATTAGCCAGTGGTAGTGATGTGATCGTCCTTGATGTTAAAGTTGGAGAAGGCGCGTTTATGAAATCCTTAGATGATGCCAAAGAACTCTCACAGTTAATGGTTAAAATCGGGACTAACTTAGACCGTAAAGTGGTCGCCTTCATCACGGATATGTCGCAACCGCTAGGGTATGCCGTTGGAAACAAACTAGAAGTTGTTGAAGCGATCGAGACATTACAAGGTAAAGGTCCTGACGATTTAACGAAATTATGTAAAGCAATAGGAAGTCATATGATTAAAGCGGCTGGTTTAACCGATTCATTAGACGATGCAAAAACACTCATTAATCAAAAGATTGACAACTTAGATGCCTTAAAAAAACAACATGCATTTATTGAGGCACAAGGTGGTAAATTACCTGCCTTAGAAGATTTCATTAATGTTAAAGAAATCGTTGAAATAACCGCCAAAAAAGATGGATACATTGAAAAGATTAATGCCTTAACGATTGGCTTATCGGCTATGAAACTTGGCGCAGGACGTAAAACAAAAGATGATGATATCGATCCAGATGTTGGGATTGTTTTAACAAAAAAAGTTGGTGATTCAGTGTCTCAAGGTGATGTTATCGCAAAAATATATAATAATCTAGATGCGATTGATGAAATCTTAACAGATGTCGAAGACGCATTCACCATAATCGATACACCGGTCTCTAAACGTGATATTATTTTTGAAATTATAACCTAAGCCTACTTATGTAGGCTTTTTTTAGTGCATATAATTAGTTTGAATATCAAAATATTAGTATACTGACAGTATGAGGTGATATCATGAATGAAGACACAACACGTTTTAATACACATGAACAGTATCTGTTTATAGTCCATATTATCAATCTATTCATTGGTATTCTATTATTTGGGGTATTTTATCTATTAAAAGATGTAATTGATATCCGGAAGTCGCATCAATCTTTTTACCATTAAGTTACGCTGGGGTTTTTGTATCGTTAGCGTTATGGGCAATTAGCCTTGTACGGATCATCGCTTTTTACTTTGTTGTCAAAAAACGTAATCATTCTGCACGGATCAAACAAAGTCTTATAATCTTTTTTACATCCCCTATAAGTACAATTGTTTGGTATCTCTTGTTATTCATCTTTGCGCTTAGCTTGGCGTCTTGTCAATCAACATAAGGATTGTTTTGCAACGGGGTTGAAGTATTTATATATTATCCTTGCACAATGGCACAAATATGCTATAATATATGTGTAATTTAATCGGGAGCTAGTGAACTGGCTGAGAGGGTGTTGCAAACACCGACCGCACTTATTGGATAATGCCAAAAAAGGATACATAGTTGAAAAATTATAATCTTAGGCAATTATCCTAAGATTTTTCTTTTATCTTAGGGTAATGGTATTACACATAAGTAAATACAACACTACCATAAACCTAAGATAACTCTACATATTAAGATTTGTCTTAGGTTTATGGGACAAATCTTTTTTTAAAGGAGGTTATCATGAACAACACACGAGTACTTGTCGAAGTGGCTATTTTAGTGGCCATGGCCTTTGTTCTTGAATTTGCATTTAGTTTCTTACCAAATATGCCACAAGGAGGGCGTGTATCAATTAGTGTCTTGCCATTAATTGTTATTGCGTGGCGCAATGGACCACTGGCTGGTGTAATTGGAGGAGTCGTTTACGGCTTACTAAACTTAATGCTTGATGGGGTATTGTATCATTGGGGATCATTCTTCCTTGATTACACAATTGCCTTTGGCGTTATTGGTCTTGTTGGATTTATCAAGCGCTTTACTGGTGATAACATTGTTACATTTGCCTTAGCAATTGTGGTTGGATATTGCTTAAGATTCTTGAGTCATGTCCTAGCTGGTGTCTTACTATTTAGTGAGTATGCAGGGGATCAAAATGTGTGGGTATATTCAATTGTTTACAATGCGACTTATCTATTGCCAGCACTTATCTTAACTCTGTTAGTTGGTGTGGTCGTTTACTTTCCATTAAAACAAATGGAATAAAACACTCGGCAACCAAAAAAGTGGTACCAACAGGTATCACTTTTTGTATGCCTTATTTATTTTATTCTTTAACCCTTTTATCTCAAACTAATCTACGGTATAATAAAGAAGTGAATGGAGGTTTTTATATGAAAATATTATTTGTCGGGAGTGAAGCTGTGCCATTTAGTAAAACAGGTGGCCTTGCGGATGTATTAGGATCACTTCCTAAAGAGCTGGTAAGTTTAGGTGTTGATGCGCGCGTGGTTTTACCCAAACATGGGGTGACCAAAAAACGCTTTAAAGATAGCTTTAAACCCCTGACACATTTTCGTGTGAAAGTAGGTAAAAAAGAAGAATATGCAGGGATTGAATTCATTGAACACGATAACGTGACATATTATTTTGTTGATAATGAGTATTATTTTGGCTATCGTGATACATTATACGGACACTACGATGATGGTGAGCGTTATGGATTTTTTAACAATGCCGTTGTTAAGATGTTAAATGCGTTAGAGTATTATCCTGATATTATTCATTGTAATGATTGGCAATCAGGATTAATTCCTTATATTTTATCCTCTAAATATAACAAAACCCCTAAATATCAAAATATTAAGACGATTATGACTATACATAACATAGCCTATCAAGGGGTGTTCAGTAAAGAATTAATGCCTTATTTAAACCTTGAATATAGCGATTTGTTAGAATTCGATAATATGATTAATTTCTTAAAAACCGGGATTAGTACCGCTGATATCATCACCACTGTCTCAGAAACCTACGCTGATGAAATCTTATATGATTACTTTGGCTATGGTATGCAAAATGTTTTAAAACCGAGAAAAGATGACTTGTATGGTATTGTCAACGGCATTGATTATACAACGTTTCATCCTAAAAATGATCCAACCTTAACCTATTCATATAGTTTGTATAATTATCTGAAAGGCAAACGAGAAAATAAAAAAGCGTTACGAGAGTATTTCTCACTTGCGCATAATCATCGGCCGATTATCGGTATGGTATCACGTTTAACTGAAGCGAAAGGATTTGATTTAGTCGCGGATGTTATTGAAGGGATTATCAAAAAAGAAGATGCCCAGTTTGTTTTAATCGGATCAGGTGATCAATACTTAGAACACCTATTTGAAGAATTACGAGATGCTTACCCAGATAATGTTGGTGTTTATGTTGGCTATAGTGATGAGGTTGCCCGTAAAATTTATGCGGGGGCAGACATGTTTCTAATGCCAAGTCGATTCGAACCATGTGGCTTATCACAGCTTATTAGTTTAGCTTACGGTACGATTCCAATTGTCCGTAAAACAGGTGGCCTAAGGGATACTATTGAAATTTATAACAAATATACCCATGAAGGCACGGGCTTTGGCTTTGAAAACTATGATGCTGGTGATATGTTGTTTGCGATTAATAATGCATTAGAAGTTTATGGCGATCAAACACTATGGAAACAACTCATTAGACGCGCTATGAACCAGGACTTTAGTTGGGAAGTTAGTGCCCAAAAATATATAACCTTATACACACAACTTAAGGAGGAATAAAATGGAAACATTAGCTATGATCCTTGCCGGAGGCCGGGGTAGTCGCTTAGATGTCTTGTCGGAAAAACGGGTAAAACCTGCCGTACCCTTTGCCGGTAAATTTCGTATTATCGACTTTACACTCAGTAACTGTACAAACTCAGGTATCTTTAACATCGCTATTCTAACCCAATATTTACCGTTATCCCTAAATGAACATATTGGTATGGGAAAACCGTGGGACCTTGACCGAAGAGATTCATCACTTAGTTTATTACAACCCCACAAAGATTGGTATAGCGGGACTGCCGATGCGGTATTACAAAACATTGAGTTTATTAAACGTAAAAACCCTGAATATGTCTTAATTTTATCAGGCGATCATGTCTATAAGATGGATTATCGCAAAATGATCGCATTACACAAAGAAAAAGATGCGGCTTGTACAATTGCTGTTCAGCCTGTAGATTGGGATGACGCCCATCGATTCGGTATTTTAACGGCAAACGATGACGGCAAAATAACCAAATTTGCAGAGAAACCCGACAACCCCGATAGTAACTTAGCCTCAATGGGCATTTACGTCTTTAATACAGATGTCTTACTCAATGCCTTAGAAACCGTCAAAGAAGCGGATTTAGACTTTGGTAAACATATTATTCCCCATTTATTAAAAACAGAAACCTTATACACCCATATCTTTAATGACTATTGGAAGGATGTAGGGACATATGATGCCTACTTAAGTGCAAATGTTGAATTGACATCAACCGTTGATAAAATTCCTTTAGACATGTATGATCCTAATTGGAAAATTTATACCAGAAGTGAAGACATGCCAAGTGTAAAAGTCGGATCAAAAGCGATCATTAAACAAGCTTTACTGTCCAATGGAAGCATCATCGCCGGAACAGTGAAGCAAAGCGTGATCAGTCCCGGTGTTGTAATCCATCCAGGCGCAACAGTCATTAATAGCGTCATTTTAAATGACACCGAAATTTTACCAAATGCTTATATCGAAAACGCCATCATTGATAAACGCTGTAAAATTGAAGAATTTGTCATTATTGGTGAAGGCGATGACTATACACCAAATAAAAAACGCCCTGATTTACTCAGTAGTGGCGTCAATGCGATTGGTACGAATGTCACAGTGCCAAAAGCAACAGTCATTACACGCAACTGCCGCGTGTCTTCTGGGGCAACCTTTACAGATAAAAAAATCGCCCCGGGTAGCACCATTGAATAACCTCATAAAAAAAGTCGGTTAATCCGACTTTTTGTGTGCAATCAATTGATCAACTACATTTAAATACGCAATTCTAGGGGCATACCCTTCATCAAGGGGATAACCGTTTTGACAAATTTCTTCATACGTAATCGACTTTCGGCCTTTCTTAGCCCGATTGACATAATACGTTAGTTGCGCAATATCAAGTAAATGCATTGTGTCATGCCGTTTAAAATAGATTAGTATGAAGGCAATGCCACCATGCTTAGCAACCTTTTGCATATGCGTGATTTGATGGTGATGAATATTTTTTAAAGGAAACGATGTCTTATTGCGCGTCTCTTTTGCCTCAAAATCAATATAAAACCCTTGATATATCCCATTATAATCGGTGGTGGATGGCACTTTATAATAGGCTTCTTTAATCACAGCTCCTTCACGTGATGGATAATGAACCTTCACAACTTGAATCGGAATCGGCTTTTTATGAATGACTGCAATATCATGCGTTAAATAATACTCATTCGCTTCATTAATCAATGCTTCAAAGGACATTCCTCGATTAGAATAACTGACCTTTTTGCGTTTAAATGACTGTTTTTTATTTGGGTAGTTTACCATTGTGTCACCTCACCTTATATATACTAGTGTAACATAGATATGACTTTAAGAAACGCTCTTTTATGAAAAAATTCGCCTGGTAATATACTATTTGAAATGACTGTGTTATAATAATAAAGAATAGGAGGATAAATATGTCAAAAATTAAATTCTTCGCGCTAGGAGGCCTAGGCGAAGACGGAAAAAACATGTATCTTATCGATATTAATAACAAACTTTTTATATTAGACGCTGGACTTAAATACCCGACTCAAGAACTATTCGGGGTTGATTGTATTATACCTGATTTAAGCTATATTGAACAACATAAAGATCGCATCGCAGGATTATTTTTGAGTCATGGACATGAAGACCATATTGGTGCTGTCAACAAACTACTCAAGATCGTGAACCCACCGATTTATGGATCGAGTTTTACATTAGAAATTCTGAAAGATAGTTTAAAAGATGATGATATCTCTGTGGATGACTTAAATATGTTCACAGTTGATGGATCAAAAACAATGCGTTTTGATGATATCACAGTTGATTTCTTCCGAGTAACCCATAGTATCCCAGAAACGCTCGGGATTGCAATCAATACCCCTGATGGGACGATTGTTTACGCCGCAGATTATTCATTTAATCAAAGCGTGAGTATGCATTATAAAACTGACTATGCCAAATTATCGCAAATAGCAGGAAGAAACATCTTAGCCTTACTCACCGAATCATTAGGCGCTGATCAAATGAACAGCAACCCCGACAATACACAGTTGGATTATGCCTTGAATCAAGCTTTTATGGAGGCTGAAAGCCGTATAATTGTGAGCGCGTTCTCAACTGATTTATCACGTATTCAAAAGGTGATTGATATTGCCTTAAAATACGATAAGGATATTGCGATTATTGGAAGAAAAACACAACGTATTGTTGATATCGCCGTGAACTTAGGTTATTTACCCATTCCAAAAGATAAGTTAAAACGCCTGCGTTTCATTGATGATCACAATAAAAACGAACTTAAAAACGGTGTCGTATTAGTTGCTGGGGAACGTCATGAACCATTTTATATGCTACAGCGTATGGTGAAAAAAATAGATCGGTTGATTCATATTAACCAAGCCGATACCATTATTTCATTAACGCCACCCATCCCTGGAACTGAAAACATAGCTGCTAGGACCTTAGATATACTTTATCGTAATGATGTGAACATGATTAAGATAGATAAAAGTATCTTACCAAAAGCACATGCCAGTGCTAATGATATTCAATTATTAGTCAACATGTTAGAACCCCGTTATATCGTACCGATTATTGGTGAATATAGACATCAATACGCGGTTAAAGACATCATGATGCAGATGGGCTATAGCGACAATAACATCATCACCTTAGAAAATGGTGAAGTCGCAACATTCATCAATGGTAAAATCAAAGATACCAGTGAACGCTACAAAACAGATGATTTCTTAGTTGATGGTATCTTAGAAGGTGATCTGAGCGATGTTGTCTTACGCGATCGTGAAATGTTAGCGCAAGATGGTGTGATGCTCTTAATCGCGAACGTTGATGCTAGAAAGAAAGTTTTAGTCAGTGAACCAGAAGTTGTCTCTCGTGGCTTTGTCTACATGAAAGAAAACGAAGATTTAATTGATGACGTTAAAGAAGCGTTTAAACGCATTAGTGAGAAAGAATTCAAGGGCGGCTATATCAACTGGCGTGACTACAAAAAACATGTTAGAGACGAAATAGGGAACTTTTTATACAACAAAACCAAACGTCGACCAATATTAATTCCTGTACTGATCGATACACAATTATAACCGTATATAAAACAGCGTGGGCTTATGCTCACGCTGTTTTTTCATCGGATAAATCGTTCTCAACTTCTAAATGCTCTGCCAAACGATCAACAGCATTATGAATCGGAGATAGATCGTATTCATGCAATGTCGTTAAGTCAACATCATCAAGTAAATAATGGACAAACTTCCATATTTCTTGGTTTTGTTCATAATCAGTATTTTGTGCAATCCGTGTTAATGATTTGACGGTTTCAGTGATAATTGAGAAGTTATTAAAGCCATATAACTTGATTTCAGCAAAATGATCATACAACACCTTTGTAAAATATACTTGCCGGCTAACAAGCCGTATCTCACCATTCACTTGGTATACTGTATGCGCTAAAATCGTTGATAATTTTTGTAAAATAAACCCTAAGTTTGAAATACAAAAGCGACTTGTCTCAGGATCGTTAATCCCTGGAGAGAGCGCTTTAACAGCTATTTCTACTAATTTCTTTGTTCCAGAATCAAAGGTCGAATCAATTTTAGCTTCGCTACTAATACTAATACAATCGGCAATTCTATTGTGTAATTCTTCATCTACTGAGTCAATTTGATGAATCGCAATTAAGGCATCTTCCTCTAAAACATATTGTCCTACTTGTTTTTTAGTAATTAATACACACTTATATTCTTCTGCGAGTGCTTTTAACTCTTGGAGTTGATAGCCAATAACATAGCCACTTTTCTGCGCCTTATACAAATTTGGTTTCTCATCAAGGATTTTTTCTAACGTAACTTCTTTTTGATAAAGTATATCGGGGTTATCTAGCACCTCTTGATGGCGCTTTTCTACGGTATGATCGATGGTTTTAACTAACCGTCTTACGTAGGATGTAATTTGCACATTTTTTGATACATAATAAATAAAATAGGCAAAGAGAAGAATACTTAATATAAAGAGTACCGTTGCGATCATAGGGGTAATGACCCTGGCTTGAAAATCATGAATTAAATAAAAATTAATGACCGCATAAATAGAGGTTCCAATAAGAAAGCCTAACACATGTTGACTTTGCTTACTCGACAAGAAGTCTTGCAAGGTTCTTGGCGAAAACTGAGCTCCATACATAGTTAATACAACCATCATCAATGAAAACGTAATTGTCATCAGTGTAACAATAGAACCAATCATCATTGGTAATAATGCATCTCCATAACTGACACTCGTTGTCAATACACGAGGGATTAATTGCTCATTTTCTAAGATATGTGCAATCGTAATTAAAAGCAAAGCACTCAGTACATAAAGCGCTGGAATAAAGTAATACTTTGCTTTTATCGTTTGCCATAATGATTTCATTCAACCACCAACTTTCATTATTATTATATTAAGTTCTATACGAAGATAAAAGAAAAACTCGAGAATTTATCATTGACAGTCTTCAATGACTTGTTTATCAATACCCGTTAGTAAGATTGCTGCAAGCATCATCACAGCAAAAACAATACTGAATGTAACTGTGTATCCAATATAATCGATGAATAAAGCCCCAGCTAAAGGAAGTAATACCACCAACACATTTAGACTGCCACGAATTCCTAAATACTGGACACGCTTAGCATCAGGCGATAAATCTAATAAGAACGGTTCGAACCCAACTTTACGACCACTGATGGTAAAGCCTAATATAAAGAATATAATTCCATATAATATAGGGCTAGTCATCCCCAATATGAGAGCGATAAGTGGATTGGTGCCGCCTAACAATATACAGACCAGGACAACACGCTTTGCGCTTGTCTTTTTGGCAATCAAGCCCCATATAATATTTGAAACGACAGTACCAATGATCTGAATTAGCAAATAGATACCAATATAACGATTCTCTAAATTGAAGACATTTTTTGCATATATAATATAAAACGGTAATATCATAATACTAAAACTACTTAAATTTTCTACTACTATATACCGTTTAAAAGACAGATCAGTTTTTAATACCGTGGGAATTTCTTTAATATAATCACCAAATGTGGTCGTTGTTTCTCCGATTATAGAGGGTGGTTCTTTTAATATCCAAAAACCTATAGATGCAATAAATAAGCCGATAAACCCAATCATCAAGCTGATAGTATAATTCATTGGGAACGCTATGCCAAGGTTGAATATCCGCGTGATAATTAATCCCCCTATAATACCTGCAACCGCGCTAAGTAACTGTTTTATACTATATAACGTCGTTCGATTCTCACGTTGAATTGTTTTTCCCAAAATATCCGAATAACTAATGCCGGCAAATCCCGCACTAATTGAAAACATAAACACAAATATAAAATAACTAGCAATCGTTAATGATGGATTACTTAAAGCAAAGTAATACGTCATAATGGCCATTCCTAAAAACGCAATCCCACGTAAATACATACCCATAATAAGGAATTTCTTTTTATATATAATCTTACGTAAATGATGACTAAAAACAATATTAAAGACCAATGGTACCCCTAACATCATTGAGTATAAGATCCCAAATACAATGGGTTGACTCGTTAAGGTATCCACCAAAGTAGGAAACACTGTATTCAAGTCTAACATACTCATGGTTAATGCTAAAAAAACCCCATGCCAAAGGTAGGCAAAATAACTTTGCTTTTCTAAACGACTCATATAATCACTCCAAAATTATCTTAACATCATTATAAACATTTTATACACAAAGTACAATGAAAATGTTCATTACCCATTGACAAATATGTATGCATAAGATATGATATTTATGTGCATATGCACATTAAGGAGGTTTTTATGCGATACCGAAAAAAACGTTTTGCCCGTCGTTTAAGCGCAACACGAGATTATCAACCTGTCAGTTCTCAACAATCTAAATTACCCACACAACACATTACACTCGATGAATTTGAAGCCATGCGACTATGCGATATCGAGCAAATGAGTCAAATTGATGCTGCAAAGTCCATGCATGTCTCACGAGCAACCATTCAACGTTTATTATCTGATGGCCGTAAAAAGCTCTTAGAAGCTATCTTGCATAACGAAGCCTTCCAGATAGATAATACAACCCATCATATACAATTAAAAGGAGAGAATAATATGGGAACAGAACACAAAACACATAAAATCATCGCTTTTCCAACCGAAGACCGTCAAACTGTCGGAGGTCATTTTGGTCATTCAAAGGAATTTGCTTTGTTTACCGTTAACAAGCACACTCTTGAAGAGACCAACTATATCACACCGCCTCCACATCAACCAGGTGTCATCCCGACATTCTTGCGTGATCAAAATGTTGATGTCATTATTACTGGTAATATGGGGCAGCGTGCCATTACCTTATTTAAACACAATAATATTGATGTTATTCTAGGTGCCCAAGGCGACATTACAACCAATTTAGAAGAATATCTTGGAGGGACGTTGGTGTCAAGTCAAAAGTCATGCGGACATCATGACCATCACCATCACCATGGGCACCATCATCACGAATAATCATGCGCATCGCCATTCCAGCTTCAACCAAAACTATGCATGATTTTGCGGCAACAAGTTTGGGAAAAAGCCCATATTTATGTATCTATGATCATAGTAAACTACAGTATACATTTATCACAAACAATTCAGCTAAAGTGACTATTAAACGGGCAAAGGTTATTACAAAGCAACTGTTAGAAGAAGATATTGATGTTTTACTTGCTCCAGACATTGGACACTATGCATTTAATCTTTTAACAACCAGTCATATTAAAATTTTTCGCTATCCAACCACAATTACTGTTCGAAATGCCTTATATGATTACTATGAACACAAATTAGCTGAATTAACCGTCCCTACTAAGATAAATAAGTCAATTAACATCCAATGTGATTTTCAGTAGAGCGGTTCACATACATGTAGTTTTATAAATGCTTGGTTTCTAATTTACATAACAGATTATGATGATTAATTAAAAACCGGCCTAAGGATAGGATTCCCCTGATATTTAGAAATTGATAGTGTTAACTACAAAAAAAGAAACTGTTTGCCTACAGTTTCTTTTTTAATATTTTGTTTAACCAATCTTGCCTTGCCTTTAATGCGCGTTCATATTTGCCTGTTTCCTTGGCTTTATAATAGGATTTCCCAATTAATTCATTCGGTAAGTATTGTTGGGAAACAATCGCATCTTCATAGTCATGCGGATACTTATACGCAGCTTTGTCCTCAAAATTACTGACATTAATGATATGATTCGGTATTTTATAGGTTTTACCAGCCTCAATATCAGCAAGTGCTCGATCAATAGATGCTTCAGCGCTATTAGATTTCGGGCTTAATGCAAGATCAATTACCATAAATCCGAGCGGAATTCGCGCTTCGGGAAAGCCTAATCGTTCACACGTGTAAGCTGTCGCATGCATTCTAGAGACAATATTCGGGTTCGCTAAGCCAATATCTTCAAAAGCAATAACACTCATACGGCGTAATATTGAATCTAAATCTTCCATCATAATAAGCCTAGCCAAATAATGAAGTGCGGCATCCACATCACTACCACGTATAGATTTTTGAAAGGCACTCAAGATATTATAATAATTGTCTTCATCCTTATCTAGCGATAATGATGGCTGTAATAAAGTGTTTTTAGCTATATCTAGCGATATAGTTTGTTCAGGAAAACTCATATGAAGTAGTTCAAGCATATTTAATGCTGTGCGTATTTCTCCATTAGCAGCCTGAGCTATATATTGATAGACAGAACTCTCTAACGTCCCTGTTAGTTCATTTTTAAAGTCTATTTCCACCTGTTTAAGGCGTTTTATAATATCGTCAGTCTTTATCTCCTTTAATTTTAAAACGTGAACACGCGACCTTATCGCGGGGTTCACAGAATGATAAGGATTATTCGTTGTTAAACCAATCATCGTAATATTCCCCGATTCGACATGCGGGAGTAAATAATCCTGAATATCTTTGTTCATTCGATGGATTTCATCAATTATTACCAAAGCCCCATATCGCTTACTTTGTTCAATAATGTCCCGTAACTGCGCCTTTTTATCGGTTGAAGCGTTAAATTTAAAGGTATTTAATCCATATTTTTCACCAATAGCTTCTGCGATCGTTGTTTTTCCAACACCTGGTGGGCCATATAAAATAAGACTAAATACGCTATCTTGCGCAAGCATGCGACTGATCACACCTGTTTTCCCAACAATATGGTCCTGCCCAACGATATGATCAAAGTTATGAGGTCTTGCCCGGTAGGCAAGCGGTCGTTTATTATTCATCTAATCACCGTGTCTATTTTACCACAGGAAGGGCTAATCTACAATCAATTAGGAGAAGTTTATGCTTTGTATTAATGATCAATACATGTTACAATAATGGACACGATAAGAACTGTAAAAACGTGTAATAATGACCGCGTTTATTGAATATTTTATACATTTTTTGTTTTATTTGGGGTCATTAATTACATCGTGACTATAATTAAAATTCTCTAGTGAGGCAAGATAACATGAAATACAACTATCATACCCATCATAAATATTGTAAACATGCGACAGGTACAACTAAAGATTACGTTAAAAAAGCGCTTAAACACGGCTTTACACTGCTCGGCATGAGCGATCATGCGCCGATGGACTGGATGCATGACCCAAGACGTATGACAACCGATCAATATTATCGATATTTAGCAGAAATAGAACAAAACCAGGCGATTTATAAGGATAAAATAACCATCCTAAAGGGTTTAGAGATTGAATATTTTCCCATTGATCATACAATATACGAATCATTTAAAGAAGACCTGGATTTTATCATTTTAGGACAACATTATATTTATTATGGTGATGATGTCTCTACTCGGCAATCCGCATTTGCCTTAACAACAAAACAAGAAATCAAACAATACGGAAATATCGTTGTAAAGGCGATTAAAACTGGATTCTTTGACATAATAGCGCATCCTGATGTTTACTTACATGGTTATAAAGAGTTTGATGACACCGCAAAGGCAGTAGCTTATCAAATTGCAGAAGCTGCGAAAACTCATCGTGTTGCTCTTGAGTATAATGCCAATGGTTACCGCAAAAAGCAAATAAAAACATCAGAAGGCCAAAAAAAGCCTTATCCAAGACTCGAATTCTTTAAGATCGTAAAAGAAATTGGCGCACCAACAATTTTATCTAGTGATTGTCATGCTCCTAAATTACTATATGACACCTACATGCAAAAAGCAGAAGAAGATTATAAGGCTTTAAAACTAAATGATATTAAGCATCTATGACCTGTTCATTTGGACAGGTTTTTTGATGGTTTTAACAGTATATTGCAGAAACGCTATATGCTATCAAATTTGCGTTCTAAGGAATTTTTAGTTTCTACCCCAGTGAATACTCATTAGACTCAAAAAATACTGAATTATCGCAAATTTAAAATATCGAAATCCTCCCCAAAAGAAGTAGTGGTTTTGATAATATTTAATATGGTCATTTTAAAAATATGAATATGTTAACCAGTAGTATAAGCTAGAAAAGTAATTCGTTTTTATAATTATTGTGGTAATATGATAAGGTTTTCAAGAAAAAGAACAAGTTTGTTTATTTTTATTTGACTTCTTATAATATATATTATGTTAACTAATATATAACGTTATAATAAAGGTGTTATAAGTCTTCATAATTATCATACATTTCTATATATGAGAAACCTCTCTTTTTTGAAATTTACCTCTCTCGAAATTAAAATAATTCTCGGTTATACATTAACGATAAACTTCAAGCAAATTTAGCTATAAAAATGGAAAGATTGATCAATGTAATTTCTGAGATATATTGTGGTCATGACCATTGATCTATAAATCGCTTTTAATAAAGTATTATGTTAACTAAATGACACTTTTTCTTTTTTTAATTTCACCTACTTCTTTTTATCAAAATATGATATTATATAGTTAGTTTAATTTTGAGGTGAGTTTTATGCAAAATGTGGCATTAATTTATACAGGGGGAACTATTGGAATGACTGTCGATGATAAATTGCACGGTGCTATTCCAACATTGACACCTGAAGAAATCACAAATACATTATCTGGGATTGAAGAGTTTAATCATTTATTTGTTGAAGAGTTTTCACGTAAGCAATCGCCTGCGATTACACCAAAAGATATGCAGCGTTTATCGCGACTTGTCCAATCATATGCTGATCGAGATGATATTGCTGGTGTGGTTATTGTTCATGGAACCGATACACTTGAGGAAACGGCTTTTTATCTGCATTGTACTATTCGGTCGAATAAACCTGTGGTTGTTACTGGTTCAATGAAAAACGCAAGTGAGCTTGGATATGATGGTGTCACTAATTTATTTTCAAGTATCCGGGTATGTTTTTCACCTCTAAGTATGGGAAAAGGAACACTTGTTGTCTTGAATGATACCATAAACAGTGCCATTGAAGTCACTAAGACCCATACAATGAGTCTTGATACATTTAAATCAATCGAGTTTGGTCCACTTGGGATCATTGATCAAGGTGAAGTCATCTATTACCGTGAAATCACACATTTTAAAGACTATCGTTTAGAAAACAGACTTGTTGATGATGTTTATCTTATTAAAGCCTATGCTGGAATGACTGGAGATATAATTGATTATTTAATTGAACAAGAAGCACGTGGGATAGTTATTGAAGCTTTAGGTCGCGGTAACTTACCACCGATTATGATTGATGCGGTTGATCGCGCAATTAACAGTGGTATCTTTGTCGTCATTGTATCGCGCTGTGTCTCAGGGCGGGTACTTGATAGTTATGCTTATCCTGGTGGTGGAAAAGATTTAGTGAATCGGGGCTGTATTTTAGGCGGAAGCTTAAATGGACAAAAAGCGCGTATCTTGTTAATGCTTGCTATCAGCAACGATTATGATCATGATGATATTTGTCAATTATTCAGTTTATAAGTATATAAAAAGCGGAAATGCATCGCATTTCCGCTTTTCTAATATTATTTTTTTAACATTTTCCCTAATGCTTCTTTGATTAATGTATCTGTTGGCTTTGATCCATCTAAATCTTTAATCGCTTTTTGAATTTCGCGAGCACGATATCCTAATGATTTTAATGCCGCTTCAACTTCAGTGATGGATTCAGATGATATGCTGGTTTCATCAAGCGCTAGTTTACCTTTCAAATCTAAAATGATTTGTTGGCTTGCTTTTGGTCCTATACCAGGAAATTTTGTAAGAAACTTCGCATTCCCAACTTCAATCGCGTGAACAACGTCATTGGTGTTACCACTCGCTAGAATCGCAACGGCACTTTTCGGCCCGATTCCTTTTACTCCTAGTAATTTAATGAATAGAGCTTTCGCATCCTTATCTTTAAACCCATATAACAAAATCGCATCTTCACGAACATGTTGATAAACATAGATCGTCGTTGTTTCATTTTTATTATATTCATATGGATTTGGGGTTAATACATCATATCCCACACCACCGACATCAATGACCACGGAGTTCGGTAAAATGTCTGTAACTGTGCCATTTAAATATGCATACATGTTATATCATCTCCTTATATTATTATACCACAAACACGGTAGTATACAATAAAAACACCGATAGTTAGTATTGCTAACTATCGGTGTTTGCATTAATCTATAAACTCAAATTCAAAATCAAAGATACGTACTGTGTCACCGTGTTTAACGCCACGTTCACGCAATGCGTGATCAACACCTAGTTGTCGTAACTGGCGAGCAAAACGTTTAACACCCTGGTCTTTCGTGAAATCAGTCATTTCAAAGATACGTTTTAAGGTTGTTCCTGTGACTTCATAGATGCCATCATCACCAAGATTGATCTCAAATGGTTTTTCTTTCTTCTCAAAAGTATATTCAACAACATCTTCCTCACGATCAGATTGCATGTCATGCAAGGTTGGTGCTGTTTCAAGTAAATCAGCCGTTTTATACAGTAATTGTTGAACATTGTCTCTTGTTACGGCACTTATTGGGATAATCGGAATATCCCCTTCAAGTTCTGCTTTAAATAACTCTAAGTTATCCTCTGCGCCTGGCACATCCATTTTATTTGCCACAATAATTTGTGGGCGCGACATTAAGTCGTATTTATATGCTTTCAATTCCTCGTTGATTTTGACATAATCTTGATAAGGGTCTCTACCTTCTGTAGCACCCATGTCAATTAAATGGAGAATCACCCGTGTACGTTCAATATGACGTAAAAATTGATGACCGAGTCCTTGACCTAAACTAGCGCCTTCAATCAACCCTGGTAAGTCCGCCATTACAAATGAACGATCATTGTCTACTTTAACAACACCTAAATTAGGTTGCAATGTCGTAAAGTGATACGCCGCAACTTTTGGCTTTGAGTTAGACACAACACTAATTAAAGTTGATTTACCAACACTTGGTAATCCAACTAGTCCAACATCCGCTAAAACCTTTAGTTCAACACGAATATCAAGGGTTTCTCCAGGTTCACCTTTTTCAGCGATTTCTGGTGCTGTATTTTTACTAGTGGTAAATTGGACATTACCACGTCCACCACGTCCACCTTTACATACAACAACTTCTTGTTCATGACGCGTAATATCGCCAATGACGGTGTTGGTCTCAACATTATAGATGGTCGTTCCTAGTGGAACGTCAACAACTAAGTCCTCAGCGTCCGCACCATGCATCCGTTTTGGTTTACCGTTTTCTCCGTCTTCAGCTTTTAAAATTTTATTATATTTCAAGTCGATGAGTGTGGACATCCCTTCATTACCAACAAAAATCACACTACCACCTTTACCACCATCACCACCAGCAGGTCCTCCTTTAGGGACATACTTTTCTCGTCTAAAGGCAACAATACCATCGCCACCTTTTCCTGACGAAACATTTATTTTTGCTACATCTACAAACATATTGTCACCTCCTAGTGACGGTTAAACCACGTCATTAATTCTTGACGTGATTGAAAGATTAAGACATTTTTATCTTCTTTAAATTGATTAATATATGCCTTGATTTTACGGGCCTTGTCATCAAAAAAGGCCACATATTGTAAAAAGATTTGATCGATTCCTTCGATACAGCCTTCTGCCATATCACTTCGTGTACGATATTTATATTTTTCTGCCCGTTCATGAATGCCTTTTAAGGCAGCCTGCGTACCATAATCTAAAAAGATGATGGTTGATGCGAGTTGCAGGCGTTTATCAAAGTGGGCATTGTTCGTGTAATTTCCATCAATCGCCCAGCGATGATGAGTAGTTAAATAGTGATTCATTTTACGATTAAATGCTTCTTTACTGAGATTCTGCCAATCTTTTAACCAATACATTTGATCAAGATGCAACATATCTAGGTTATACTTATTGGCAATCATACGACATAGGGTTGTTTTCCCTGTACCACTGGCACCTAAGATCACAACACGCTTCATCACATTGTCTTTAATGTGTTCACGAACTACCCATTCATAGGCATCGCGGTGGATTGTTTCTAAATATCCTCTTGCTTCAAAGCCTTGTTTAAGGATTAAAGCTTTCATTCTATAGTTGTCTGGGTGGGTATCAATTTTAATCGACTCGTAATCTCCTGATAAACATTGTTTCTTTGCATAGGTAAACAATTCAGTGCCTACACCTTTATGTTGATGGTCGGGATCAACCACCAAACGGTGTATGACTAAACTATTATCTTTATGCCAGGTATCTATCGTTTGATATGCCCTATCATTTTCTTTACGAATCACAGAAAAACCCACAATTTGACGGTTACGCTTTACAATATAGAGTTGATTTAACGCTATATCTTGCCTAAAGTCTTTTTCCCGTGGGTAATCTAGAGTCCATTGTGGAATATTGTTTGCTTGCATATCCACAATAGCCCGTTTAGCTATATCATCAAGGATATGTAAGTCTTTTTCGTTGGCTAATTCAATCATAGTGCCACCTCTATATGAGATACTTTAAGTATACTAAGAAACAATGAAAATGGCAAATCACAATGTGATTTGCCATGTGGTTTATTCTGGATATACGGAAGCTTGTTTCCGATTTCTACCAATTCGCTCGTATTTTACAACGCCATCTACTTTACTATATAGGGTATCGTCTCCGCCGATCCCTACATTGTTACCTGGATGAACTTTTGTTCCACGTTGACGATAAATGATAGAACCCGCACTACAGAATTGACCATCAGCTACTTTAGCTCCTAAGCGTTTTGACTCACTGTCACGACCATTCTTAGTCGACCCAACCCCTTTTTTAGAAGCCATACATTTTAACATATTCATTTCTAATAACATCGTAGTCACCTCCAATAATTTAAATTCTATCTACGCGTTAATTTTTGTAATTGTAAGTTTTGTATATGGTTGTCTATGTCCTTGTTTACGACGATATTTTTTCTTAGGTTTCATCTTGAAAACAATGATTTTACGTTGTTTACCGTGTTTTTCGACTTTACCTTCAACGGTTACACCGTCTACGTAAGGGTTACCGATCTTAAGATCTTCGCCACCTACAAGTAAGACTTTATCGAACGTTACGGTTTCTTCAACATCAGCATCAATTTTCTCAACATAGATTGTTGATCCCTCTGATACCTTCACTTGTTTTCCACCTGTTTCAATAATTGCGTACATAAAAGCACCTCCTCATTATTTTTTAAGACGCGCCATTAAGGTGCTATGCTTTAATACCTTTTCTGTGCGGTATGCCTTATGTGTAGCGTAAAAATGATACCAAATAATCACCCTTTTGTCAATGATTATATCGTGCTCATTTAACGCACCATATTCATTATACTAACTTTTGTTTAAATTGCAAGACATATTCACTAAAGAAGCCCTTTTTCTTTAAAAGAAAAATACTTATCTTCACCAATAATCACATGATCCATAAAAACAATATCCATCATCTTGGCATTTTCTTTAATACGTTTTGTGATTTTTAAATCATTATTGGAAGGTGTTGGGTCTCCACTTGGGTGGTTATGACAGACAACAAATGATGCGGCTGATGCCATAACTGCTTTCTTAAATAAGGCTCGCGGGTGTACTATTGCACTGTTTAATGTGCCAATAAACAATGTCTCATGTTTGATCAATGCGCCTTTTGTTGTAAAAAATAGAGCGATAAAATGTTCTTGTGTTTGATTTTACATCGTGCTTAATATAAGAAAAAATAGATTCGGGAGAACTTAAGATAAGTTTTTGTTTAGATTGTTCCTGGGCGGTTCTACGTCCTAATTCAAACGCAGCCTTGAGTTGTATCGCTTTAGATGTCCCAATGCCTTTGATATTACATAACTCTTCTACAGTCATATTGGCTACTGCTTGTAAACTATCTTTTTGGTAGACAATAGCTTTAGCAAGTTCTAATACATTTTTGTGTTGATGTCCAGTTCTTAAAATAATTGCGACTAACTCAACATTGGACATGAGTTCCTTGCCCTGATGTAACATCTTTTCACGGGGACGTTCATGATGTGGCATTTCTTTAATCATATACATTTCATCACTCCATTCACCTATATCATATCGATATAGGGTCTATTTTTCTCAAAAAAAAGCACCCACATAGTGGATGCTTAGTCTGTTAAGTAATGTCGCATGTAACTAATAAAGTATAAACTTCCGGTAATTATAATAATATCATCGGGATAGGTTTGCAATAACGCATCATAGGCTTGATGCGCATCAACAACATAATCACGTTTAGGGTGTGTCGAAACATCAAATAGAATTTTTGCTTTTTCACACCGCGGGTAATCAAACTGAGTAAATGTTATTGTATCTGCAAATTGTTCAATCACCTGGATAATATCATAATATTCTTTATCGGCCATGGATGTGTACAATACATGTATTGTCCGATCATGGAATAAAGACATCACCGTTTCTTTTAAAGCTTTTATTCCCCCTATATTGTGGGCACCATCTAAAAATGTATTACCAAACTGTTCCATACGTCCTGGCCACTTTGCGGCTTTAAGTCCCTTATGAATCATTTCATCATCAAATGTAATATACATTTCTTTTTTAAGCAGTTGCATCAACGCAATTGCTAATACTGCATTATTAGGTTGATGACTGCCTAATAAAGGAATCTCATATGTCATCCCTTCAAAACGGAAACAGTTTTTGTTAGTGCACAAACCTTTTTCTATACGTTTTATATCAACTGGAAAATACGGGGCATTGTGTTCTGAGGTGACATGTTCAAATAACGGTTTTAATTCAGGTTGATCAACGGTTGATATGAGAGGTACACTGTCCTTTACAATACCCAACTTGTTCAGGGCAATGGATTCAAGGGTGTCTCCTAAAACTCCCATATGATCATAGCTGATCGATGTGATTGCTGTAGCAAGTGGTTGAACAACATTTGTCGCATCCAACCTGCCACCTAAACCAACTTCATAAATCACAAAGTCAGGTTTGTTCTCATGAAAATAACAAAATGATATTAAAGTGACAAGTTCAAAGAATGTGATCACTTGATTATATTCGTTCAAAACTTTATGATGCAATGCGTGCATTTCATTAATGTAGAAAAGTAATTCATCATCTGGTATTGGCGTATCATCTAGTGTAATGCGCTCATTGAATCGCACAATATAAGGGCTTGTAAATGTCCCCACATGATATCCAGCCTCACGCAACATGGCATTTAGAAAGGCGACCGTTGAGCCTTTTCCGTTAGTGCCAGCAATATGAATGACATTCAGATCTTTCTCAGGATGGCCAAGCAATTCACAGGCAAGTTCCATTCGAGATAAATCTAGTTTGCTTCCGAACTTTTTTACTGACTCAATCCAAGCAATTGCTGAATCAATCGTTTGAAACATTAGTCTTTAAGTTCCTCTAAACGTGCTTTAACTGTATTGTATTGCTCTTTATAGTCCGCTAGTTTTTCACGTTCTTCATTGACTTTAAACTCAGGTGCTTTTTCAACAAAGTTCTTATTTGACAGCATCCCTTCACAGCGTTTTATTTCACCGGTTAAACGGCTCAACTCATTATCTAATCGTTCAATTTCTTTTGTAATATCAACTAGTGATCCCAGTGGTAACAACAACTCAACATCTGTTAAAACAATACTAACAACCTCTTTATCTAAGGTAATATCCTGATCAATGACAAGCGTTTCTGGATTGATAAATCGTTTGATTATCGAACTATTTTGTTTAAGTACCGCTTGAATATCAGATGATGTTTTAATATAGACATCTATCGGTTTTGATGGCGCAACATCATATTTTTGTCGAATATTACGTGCGTGTTTGATCATTTCTTGAATCATTTCGATATGCTTTTTCGATGATTTATTGGTGAATTCTTCAATTGCTTCAGGCCATTTTGCGACCATGATAGAGTCAGTATCGTGTGGTAACTTTTGATAAATTTCTTCTGTCACAAACGGCATAAATGGATGTAATAACTTCATGATATCAAGTAAAACATATGCTAAGATTGAGCGGACTGTTTGTTTACGTGCTTCATCATCTCCAAAGAGATCGATTTTAGCAATTTCAACATACCATGCCGCAAATTCTTCCCAACTGAACGTATGAATGGCTCTAGCCGCTTCACCAAACTCGAATTTTTCATAATTATAATCCATGCTGTTAATGGTTTCATTTAATCGAGTTAAAATCCACTCGTCAGCCATGGTCAGTTTATCGGTATCAATCTCTATCTCATCAAAGGCTAGATCATCTAAATTCATTAAGACAAATCGTGAGATGTTCCAGAGTTTATTAATGAAATTCCAAGATGATTCAACCTTTTCAATTTCAAAGCGTAAATCCATACCCGGTGCAGAATTGGTTGTTAAGAAATAGCGTAAGGTATCCATACCATATTGTTCTTTAATTTCAATTGGATCAACACCATTACCGAGTGATTTACTCATTTTACGGCCATCCCGATCTCGAATCAAACCATGAATTAAACAGTATTTAAACGGGGATTCTCCGGTAAACTCTAACGCTTGGAATATCATTCGCGCAACCCAGAAGAAGATAATATCATAGCCTGTAACCATGACATCATTCGGATAATATCGTTTAAAGTCATCGGTCTTTTCTGGCCAACCTAAGGTACTGAATGGCCATAATGCACTACTAAACCATGTATCTAATACATCGGTATCTTGTTCCCATCCCTCACCTTCAGGCGCATCTTTACCAACATAGACTTCGCCATCGCGGTACCATGCTGGGATCCGGTGTCCCCACCATAATTGACGTGATATACACCAATCAAGGGTACCATCCATCCAATGCAAGAATGTTTTTTCAAAACGTTTAGGTACGAATTCAACTTCTGATTGATCAACAGCTTGTTCACTTAATGGCTTCATTTTAACAAACCATTGTTTTGACATGCGTGGTTCTACAATAACACCTGTACGCTCTGAGTGTCCGACATTGTGAACAAGTTCTTCTATTTTTGTGCACAATCCAGTTTCTTGTAAGTCTTTAACACAGGCTTTACGGCATTCAAAGCGGTCCATACCTTGATATTTTCCTGCGTACGCATTCATGGTGCCATCTTCATTCATACAAAGAATTTTATCTAAGTCATGACGGACACCTACTTCAAAGTCATTCGGATCATGTGCTGGGGTAACTTTAACACAGCCGGTACCAAACTCACGATCAACATACTCATCTTCGATAATTGGAATGAGTCTATCTGTCCCTGGTATATACGCTTTTTTACCCACATAGTCTTTGAATCTATCATCATCTGGATGTACCATTAAAGCTGTATCACCGTACATTGTTTCAGGACGTGTTGTGGCAATTTCTAAAAAGTCATCGCCATCTTCTAAGACATATTTAAAATAGTAAAAAGCGCCTTTTACTTCTTTATGTTCCACTTCAATATTGGACAGTGCTGTATTCGCTTGAACATCCCAGTTAATAATCCGTTCTCCACGGTAAATTAAGCCTTTATTATATAATGTAACGAATACTTCAGTTACAGCATCATTTAATCCTTCATCAAGCGTAAACCGTTCTTTATCATAATCAACACTAATTCCGAGTGCTTCCCATTGCTCTCTAATATGATCTGCATATTCGCGTTTCCACTCCCATGCAACATCTAAAAATTTTTCACGACCAAGATCGTAACGGCTGATACCTTGTTCTCTCAGTTTCGCATCAACTTTAGCCTGTGTCGCAATCCCAGCATGGTCCATTCCTGGTAAATATAAAGCATCATAGCCTTGCATACGTTTACGTCGGATAATTAAATCTTGCATTGTATTATCCCATGCATGACCAAGATGTAATTTCCCAGTGACATTTGGTGGTGGAATCACGATAGTGAATGGTTCTTTAGATAGATCACCACTCTTAAAATACCCACCTTCTTTCCAAAAATCGTATTTTCCATCTTCAACTTGCAGATGGTTGTACTTTTTGTCTAACTCTTTCATTTTGAAACCTCCTTGTCTATAAAAAAAGTCCGTCCTTGTAAAAGGACGAACCATAAAGTCCGCGGTACCACCTTAGTTCTAATAACTAGCACTTAATCTCTTAACGCGAGACACGTTGATACCTACTGGTTTTCAGTATCACTACTCCAAGGCTACCTTCAAGTTAATTATGCATTAGTTTTCACCAACCACTAATTCTCTACACCATAAGTTAACTTTACTCTTCCTATTCCTTGTATTTACCGATATAATACCACACTTTAAAGAAGATGTAAACAGTCTAACTCAGTTATTCATCCTTTTTTTGAAATCGCTCAACAAGTGCATCATACTGTTCTTCAAATGCCTCATCATAAGTTTGTAATTCGGGATGATCTAAGTAATATTCAACAACTTTTGGGGCAATTTCCCAATAGTGTGTACCCGAACTATAATGTGGCGCAACACTTTGAATCTTCGTATTATCAAAAGTTGTGCTTTTATCTTTATCGCCTTTTAGTTCGCCTTCAAACTCTGGAAAAACCTTAAGTAATGCATCCATTGGTACATACACTAAGTTAGGTGTTTTATCAAATGCTTTATAATACATTTCTATTATACGTTCCCATGTATAAGCTGTATTGCTAGTTAAATGATAAATCTCACCATATGTCTTCTCATTGCCTACGACATCGACAAAGCCTTTCGCAAAATCTTTATTATATGTAATTGTCCATAAGTTAAGTCCTTCATCAGGTAAGATAATTGGTTTATCCTCTTGAATGCGTTTAAAGATACCAAATGGTTTTTGATGGCTCTTTAACTGCATGATCATCATTTTCTCATTATATGTATGCGACGGACGGATAATCGTGACGTTAAAGGTCTCATCATGTGCTTTCATTAACCGTTCTTCACACAATTGTTTATTTTTACTGTATTGCCAATAAGGGTTATCAAGTGGCACGTCTTCAGTAATCGGAATATATGGTAATGGTTTTTGATAAGCTGAGGCACTACTAATAAAGATAAATTGATCTGTTTTCCCTTTAAATAAGCGAATATCGCGCTCAATATCATCTTCAGTAAAAGCGATCCAGTCGATTATTGAGTCATAATCTTTATCTTGTAACGCCTTATTTACCGCATCCTCATCATTGACATCACAAACAATGGTCTTAATCCGGTCATCTAATATATCATTATGTGTTCCACGGTTCATCACAGTAAGATTGATTCCCCGATTCACCATTTCATCACAAACAGCGGTTGAAATAATTCCTGTTCCACCAATCATTAATACTTTCATTCTTATTTCTCTCCTTTTTTAAAACTATCATTATTATACCATATTTTAATCAATGTCGATATCATTAAAATGTTTTATCCATAAAGTTAAAATAGTTTTCCACAACCTAATTTATTTTTTCAGACATATGTCGCACAGTTATCTAATGCATACAATTGACCAATACATTGTGGAAAACAATGTGGATAAAAAGAATGGTAAATATCATTGACTTTATCTCTTTACAGTGTTTTAATATAAGTGTGAAGAGGAGTTATAAGTAAATATTTGAGAATAAGAAGAGTATTTAAGATTCTAAATTTATTTAGAGATTTAAAGAATTAGTATTGTTCACATTGAGTATCTTTATGGTATTCAACAAAAGTATTTATAAAATCCTGAATAAGGTCTCCTCTTCCTTTTTAATAGAAAGAGTGCAGCAAAATTAAAGCATTGCTGCAATAAGATAAATACCTCTAAAGTGATTATGAGCACACTTTAGAGGTATTTTTTTATAGGCTTCAGTTAATTATTTAAGAACAACTTATTCACATCATTGATCCATTGATATTTTAGTTTAGTAACAGTAAAAATACAAAAAAATATTTTTTTAAAACTTTTTATCTTCTTTTTTTTAAAAAGTTTTCCATAACCAGTTTTTAAGCAAACTAGTTAACGACATCACTATATCATCAACCTAATTGACCAGAGGACTGTGGAAAACTATGTGGATAAAAAGAATGACAAAAGCTATTGACTTTATTTCTTTAAAGTGCTTAAATATAAGTGTGAAGAGGCGTTATAAGTAAGTATCTCAAGAATAGGCAAAGTGTTTTAGATTCTAAATTATTTTAGTAATTTAAACTATTCGCATTGTTCAACTTAAGTATCTGTTACGGTATTTAAGAAAGGATATTTATAAAATCCTGAATAAGGTCTCCTCTTCCTTTTATATGGAAACAACGTAGCAAAATTTAATCATTGCTACATTAAAATAAACATCTTTAAAGTGATTTTGAGTGCACTTTAAAGGTGTTTTTTTATGTTGTCTATTGAATTGCTTGTTCAATCACATCATAAATCCATTCGATATTTTCTTTGGTTAATGCTGAAAAAGGAATGAACTGATGTTTTTTAATGCCTAGTGTCTTTAACAATTCTTCTTCTTGCTTCAAGCGTTTTGTTTTGGGAACTTTATCCATTTTAGTACCAATCACAATTGTTGGAATATTATAAGTTGCTAAATAATGAAACATATTTTGATCAGCTTTGGTCGGTGGATGACGAAAATCAACCAACTGAAACACGAGACGTAATTGTTCGCGTTCTAATAAATATTCATCAATCATCTGTGTAAACGCTGCGATATCTTTTTTACTGCGTTTGGCATACCCATATCCCGGCACATCAACAAAATAAAACGCCTTGTTGATTTCAAAAAAATTAATTGTTTGTGTTTTCCCTGGCTTACTTGAAGTATATGCAATGTTTTTACGTCCTAAAATTGAATTGATTAAGCTACTTTTTCCCACGTTACTACGTCCAACGAAGACAATTTCTGGTAAAAAGTCCTCAGGGTAGTGTTCACTTGTTACGGCACTGGTCGTAAATTCAACATCATGAATTTGCATTATTGTTCCGCCTTTCTAAGCGTTTGATAAAGGCTAATATATCTTTTTCAATTTGGGATTTATCAGGTCCCAACAAAGCTAAGTGTTCGCTATTTTCATAGTCTTTACGTTCTTTAATGGTACTTGTTGTTAGTGTCATTAACATATCGGATGATGTTTTATACCGGTTTTGATCTTTTTTTCCTTGAACGACAAATAGTGGTGCGGTAATTTTCTTTAAGTTAGCTGTTTGTCCAAGTTCAATGACAAAATCAAAATATTTTCGACGGTGTTTCTCGTAGTCTTTAACTGTAACATCGTTCTTTTTTTGTGCAAAATCACGAATGTCATAGGCGATTGGAAAACCAATGATTGCCGCATTGACTGTAATGAGTCCAAACAAATCACTGTTTTCTGCCAATTTAACGGCAAGACTACCACCGATGCTCATGCCAATCACAACAACCTTCAAGTGATTATCTTTTAAAAATTGATAAGCCTTTTTAACGTCTTCATCCCATTGATAGATATCGGTTTCAATAATGTCTTCAAAGGACTGATCATGGCCTGTTAATACAGGTGCGTGAACGGTATATCCGGCAGCGTTTAGTTTTTTTGCTAAATCAGACATTTGCGAAGGTGTTTCATACAGCGAATGCAGTATCAACACACCAATAGGACAGCTACCTGTTAAAAAAATCGCTTGGTTAAGCATTAGCATCCGCCTTTATGAAGTTTTTAATTTCTTGAATCAACAGTTTTACATCCTGTTTGGTGATATCATTATGCAGTGCAATACGTAAATAGTCCCCTTTATAACCCCCAATAATGATGTTTTTCTGTTTTAAATAAGTGGCGAGTTTGTGAAAATCAAGTGTGCTCTTCACAAATACCATATTAATGTCTAAACGTTTATAGTCAACACTGAATTCAGGCATGTCATCTAGTGTTTTAGCCAAAAATCGGGCATGTTCATGATCAATATGTAACCGGTGGCGCATCTCTTTTAATGAAATAATACCCGGTGCTCCTAAGACACCGACTTGGCGCATACCTCCACCTAATAATTTACGACCTTTACGTGCGTTTTCGATAAATATTTTATCACCACATATGATGCTACCAACAGGTGCGGCTAATCCTTTTGATAAACAAAAGGTGACACTATCAACATATTGTGTAATTTGTTTAACATCAACATCTAACGCGGTCGCTGCATTAAAGAGTCGCGCGCCATCTAGATGAACCTTTAGATTGTTTTTTTTGGCAAGCGTATAAACATCTTTCATGTAACTAATCGGTAACACAACACCACTGCCATGTGCATTTTCCAAACAAATAAGCGAGGTATCGGGATAATGGACATCTTGCGTTCGAATGCTCTCTTGGATTTGATCAAGCGGTAACATCCCTCTATCTTCTGCGATTAGTTGAAAACTAACTTGTGATAACACAGCAGTTGCACCAACTTCATAGGTTTTAATGTGTGAATGCGCACCGACAATAATTTCATCACCACGTTTAGTGTGCGTCATAATCGACAACTGGTTGCCCATTGTGCCACTGGTAACAAATAATGCTGCTTCTTTACCGGTAATTTGTGCAGCCAAACGTTCTAATTCGTTAATTGTTGGATCATCTTGATAGACATCATCACCAACAATGGCGTTGGCCATTGCTTGTCGCATTTTTACAGTTGGCTTTGTGACGGTATCACTTCTAAAATCAATCATTGTCTCACTCCTGTTCACTATCTTCTATTATAACAAATCTTTGTGATGAACAAAATACTTTCCAAAAAAAAAGTGAAGCAAGGTGCTTCACTTTTTACTTGAAGTTATCGTTTACTGTTATTCTTCTTCTGTTTCTAATTCAACTGCATCAGGTAATAAGAGTTTGAGTAAGAATGCTGTTAATACGGTTCCTGCAGCAAGGGCAATAATAAACCATACCCAACCACTCATGACAGGTACAACAAATAATCCACCATGTGGTGCTGGTGATGCAACACCAAACAATCCAACTAATGCACCAGCTAAAGCACTACCAGCAATAATTGATGGTAATACAGCTTTCGGATTTGCTGCTGCAAACGGAATGGCACCTTCAGTAATGAAACTAAATCCCATTACCCAGTTGGTTTTTCCAGCTTCAATTTGTTGTTCATTAAATTTACCTTTGAATAAAACAGTTGCTAAAGCGATACCAAGTGGTGGGGTCATTCCCCCAGCCATAACAGCAGCCATTAATGTGGTTGATACGCCACCTGCTAGTGTTCCAACACCAACGACATATGCTGCTTTGTTAATTGGTCCACCCATGTCAACGGCCATCATTCCACCAGCAACAAGGCCAACTAATATAGCACTCGTACCTTCAAGTCCTGTTAAGAAATCAACAAGTCCTTCATTGATAGGTGTGACAATTAAGTTGACAAGTAACATCGCAAGTGCGGCAAGTATTGTCCCAAATAATGGGAATAACAATACTGGTTGAATACCACGGAAAGACGTTGGTAATCCCTTAAATAACTGTTTTAATCCAAGAACGATATATCCTGCAATAAATCCAATAAGTAATGCGCCTAAGAAACCACTGCCACCGTTACTAGCTAATGCTCCACCAACAAAACCGGGAACAAATCCTGGACGATCTGCAATCGAATATGCGATAAATCCTGCCAAAATTGGTAGCATAAATCCGAATGCAATTTTACCTGTGTCACCAAACCATGCAGCGACACTGTTTCCCCAACCATAATCACTTGCCCCAATGTTTCCTGCATCGAGCAAGAATGCTAGGGCAATCATAATCCCCCCAGCCACAACGAATGGGATCATTTGTGATACACCACTCATAATGTGCTTGTAAATATTAGAACTTTTCATGAAACTCCTCCTTTATATTTTGTTTATTTGTGCTCGTAAGTTTTAAATTTGCCATCCAATGCGTCTTCTACAAGTTTTTTACTATTTTTTATTGCTTCTGACACACTGACTTCAATTAACGGTTTGCCATCAAAACGTTTCATTTTCACACGTGCATCTGCGGCAACAATCACCGCTACCGCTTCTTCAATGTCTTTGTCTGATAATTTGTTTTCAACACCGATTGAACCATTGGTTTCAACTTTTGCTTTTGCACCAGCTTTTTTTGCTGCTTTTTCAATACTTTCGGCAGCCATATACGTATGTGCTATCCCTGTTGGACATGATGTTACACCGACAATTAATTTCATTTTGCTTCCTCCTTATCAATTTGACTTAATGTATGAATTAATGCTTCTTTTGTTTTCGCGTTACGTAATTCTTCTCTAAATGTTTCATCCATTAACCCGCGTGACAATTTTGCGAGTGTTCTTAAATGAAGATTTTCTCCCCCTTCTGGGACAGCAATCATGAAGAAAAGATCAGTCTCTTTGCCATCTAAGCTATCATAATCAAATCCTTCATTTGTCCGACCAAACACTAGACTAGAACGTTTAACGTATTTGGTTTTAGCATGGGGGATGGCGACACCATAGCCAACACCAGTACTTCCTAAGGCTTCACGTTTGTTGACTTCTTCAACAAACTTATCTAAATCACTGATTCTGTCATCGCTTTTTAACAATTCTGCCAATTCTTGAATCACATCTTGTTTTGTTGAAGATGATAACTCAAGTGTAATGATGTCTTTAGTAATTAAATCTACAATTTTCATCTTTTCACCTCATTAACCACAACCTGGTTTAAATACTTATCTATATCTTCTCTCTTCGCTAAACTATAGCTAAAAGCAGTTGCTGTTGCACTAGCAACAGCTAATTGATAGGCTTGTTTATCGTTTTGTCTTTGCGTATAAGCACTGACAAATCCAGCCACCATACTATCACCTGCACCAACAGTGTTTTTTACATCACCAATGATTAAATCGGCGCGATAAATATGGTTGTCATTAATAAACAGTGAGCCTTTTTCACCACGCGACACAATAACATTCTTTGCACCTAAATCAATTAATTTCTTGCCATAACTAATTATTTTATCTTCGGTATTCAAGGTCACATCAAAATATTCTTCTAATTCATAGATATTTGGTTTCACAAGAAGGGGATGATAAGCGAGTACATCTAACATTGATTGACCTGACGAATCAATGATAAAATCAATGTTTTTATGATGACATTGTTTGGCAATCTCTAAGTAACTATTTTGCTTGGAACGTCCTTGCGATCCTCCACAGACTAATATATCATCGGTGTTTAACGTATCAATAAAATCGGTTAAAAGTTTGAGTTCTTCAGTACCGATAATGGGACCACTTTGATTGATTTCAGTTTCTTCATCATCAACAAGTAACTTAACATTAATTCGTGTTGGCGAAGGAATATCGATAAAATGATTTTCAATATTTAATTCGTCGATTAAATATTCTTTGATGTAAGTACCTGTAAATCCCCCGGTGTACCCAATCGCAACGCTTTTTGTATCAAGTTCTTTTAACACCATTGATACATTGATGCCCTTACCCCCAACAGTAAATTTACTGAATGATGATCTATTTAATGTACCAAGATTAAACGTATCACATTCAATTCGATAATCAATTGCCGGGTTCAGTGTGCATGTATAAATCATTAATAACACTCCTAACCTTCATTAATAAGATGTCCTTCATCACGTGATGCAAATGCGTAATTTGTTTGTTTATTATATTTCGAAGTATCTGCTAGAACATATGTCACATTACTATGCTTTATCACTTCGTGTTTGAGACTACCTTCTCGAATTTCTGGTGTCGTATAGCTCTCATCATTATAACCATTAACACCCATAAAACACTTATCAAAATGGTATTTTTGAATTGATTGTATTGCTTGTTCACCAACTATAGCTGTTGTAATATATTTAACTTCGCCACCAACCATATAAACACTGAAATTTAATCGTGACGCTTCAATGGCAATATTTAATCCGTTCGTAACAATCGTGATATTGTGCGCTTGAATAAACCGCAACATATAATAGGTAGTTGATCCAGCATCAATATAGATAAAATCATTATTTTTAATTTTTTGGGCTGCTTTTTCACCAATAACTGACTTCTCAGCTACCTGTTCGCCAAGACGTCGGTTTAATAAAGTATCAGGATCGTTTTGTTGATTTAAAACAATACTTCCGTAAAGTTCAACCAAAAATCCTTCTTTAGCCAACTCTTTTATATCTCGTCTAATCGTTGATTCACTCGCTTCAATAATATCTGTCAATTCACTAATTTGAACATCTTTATGTTGTTGAAGATAATTTTTAATAGCTTTCATTCGTTTACTTTTTTGCATATAATCACTCCTGAAACGCTTTCATATCTAATTTAATTTTATCACTTTTCCAAAGTTTGTCAAACTTTTTCGTTACTTTTCCATTTTTTTTCATATTTTTGTGTAAAAAGCAAAAAAAAATAAGGCCAAGGCCTTATTTTGTTAATTCTAAAAATAAATCTATTTCATCTTTAATGACATCTAAACTGGTTTTCCAGAAATCTTTATCTGTCACATCAAGACCAACTAAACGTGCGACATCTTCGACAGATTTTTGTCCTGTTTTTTGTAATAACATGTTAATTTTATCAACAAAGGCATCGCCTTGTTCTTTATATGCGGCATAAATGCCTTTTGCAAATAATAATCCGAATGCATAAGGGAAGTTATAGAATGATAATCCGCCAATATAATAATGTGGTTTATTTAACCAAGCATATGGATGCATAAAGTCCTCATCCAAAGCATCGCCATAGGCAGCTTTTTGAGCGTCTAGCATCATTGTTTTTAACATGTCGCTATTTAATGGGGTTTCTTGCCGTGTTTCAAAGACTTTTGATTCGAATAAAAACCGTGAATAAATATCGACAATAACTTGGGTTGATCCCATAATTGATTGTTCTAAAATGAAGATTTTTTCCTCTTTTTCCGCATCTTCTAACGCGGCATTCTTAACAATCGTTTCACAGAATGTTGATGCTGTTTCTGCGACAGGCATTGTATAACTTGAGTTGATTGGGCGTTCTTTAAAGATTTGATCTCCATGGTAAGCATGTCCAAGTTCATGGGCTAACGTTATGACATTACTAAAGCTACCGGTGAAGTTTGTCAGAATACGTGATTGTTTGATCGGATGTAAGTTTGAACAAAATGCGCCACCGCGTTTTCCATCGCGTGGGGTGAAATCAATCCATTCCTCATTCCAAGCACGTCTAGCCAATCCTTCTAAGTCATCACTAAATGTTTTAAAATTTTTAAAGATATAAGTCATTGCTTCTTCTTCGGTAAAGGTGCGTGAACTTTTACCTAGAGGTGCGAATAAATCATAATATGGTATCTTGTCATCATGACCGAGTAACGCCCCTTTGCGTTTTAAATAAGTCTGGAATACCGGTAAATATTCTTTCATTGCGGCAATCAACGCATCTAATGTTTCTTGTTTCATCCGTGATTGCTCAACAGCTTGGGCTAATGGACTGTTATATCCTCTTAATTTTGATAATGTATTAACTTCCCCTTTTACACCATTCATCGCATAAGCAACAGAACGTTCAATTTTAGGATAAGCTTTTTGTTCAGCTAGGTAAGCATTCTTTCTTACGGTTTGATCTTTGTCACTGGATAAGTTTCTCACTTCACTTAACGTGATCTCTTTTCCATCATAAGGGACTTTTAAAGTCGATGTTAACTCCCCTTGTAACTGTGACCATGCTGATGATCCTGTATTGCGCATCTTTGCAATAATGGCTTCTTCCTTATCGCTTAATACATGTTTTGCTTGGGTTAAGATACGTTCTAAATAATACTTTGCATCTTTTAGCTCATCGGTCGTCTCAATAATAGTATCTAAGTCTTTTACCGTTGGTAACCATTTAGTGAAGCGTGTTGATGCGTATGTCGTGTTACTTGAGTGTTCTTGTAAAGTATTCATGTACTTACGTGCTTCTGTGTTACTCGCATCGACACTGATTGAGAGTGAACAAAACGCAAATGCCTTACGGAAGTATGTTTGTAAACTCTCTTGTTGTTTGATATAAGTTAAGAGTTTCTCCTTTGCCTCATCTGGCGAATCAAAGGCCGCTTTAGCAAATTCATTCATTGCCTTTATCTCGACTTCAATGGTTGCTAAATCTTGTTGGAATGCTTCTGAATCAAATGATTCATACAAGTCATTCAAATTCCATGTTTTCATATATCTTCCTCCTCTTTCTATATTATTTTACCACAATTTAGTCCTTTTCTAAATACACAATCCCACTTAGAATGTCATAAAAAAACACCCAAATGACTTGGGTGTTTAGATATTATTTTAATGCACGCGTAATGATTTCATCAATCATTTCGACAGGGACAATTTCTAAGTCTTTTCTGACATCATCTGGAATGTCTTCTAAGTCTTTTTTATTGTCTAATGGAATCATAATTGTTTTTAATCCGCTGCGATGTGCCGCAATTGATTTTTCTTTTAAACCACCAATTGGTAAAACACGACCTCGTAATGTGATTTCACCGGTCATGCCAATGAAGTGATCAACTTTTTTATTTGTCAAGACACTGACAATCGCTGTAGTAATGGTTACCCCCGCACTTGGTCCATCTTTTGGTACGGCTCCTTCAGGTACATGAATATGAATATCATTATCTTTAAAAAGTTCCATATCAATGCCAAGTCTTTCTGCGTTAGATTTTACATAACTTAGCGCAGCTTGGGCACTTTCTTTCATTACATCACCCAGTTTACCGGTTAACACTAAGTTGCCTTTACCTTTGTAGTAAGTTACCTCAACTGGTAATGTGTCACCACCAAATTGGGTATAAGCAAGCCCAGTCACAACACCGACTTGATCATCTTTCTCTGCTTTTGAGTTTTTAAACTTAGGTTTTCCTAAGAACTCTTGTAAATCATCTTTTTCAATGACAACTTTGTCTTTTTTATCGCCTAAGATAATCTTAATAGCTTTACGGACAAGTGATCCAAATATTCGATCAAGTTGTCTCACGCCAGCTTCTCTTGTATAACTTTGAATCATTTCTAAGATCGCATCATCAGTGATTTCAAATTTGTCTTTATCTAAGCCATGATTACTCAGTTGTTTCTCGACTAAGTGAATTTTGGCTATATTGACTTTTTCTAATTCAGTATAACTAGAGAGTTCAATAATTTCCATACGATCACGTAATGGCGCAGGAATATTACCTAAGTAGTTCGCCGTTGCAATAAAGAGAACATGACTTAAGTCGTATTCGTCTTCTAAGTAATGATCACTAAAATTCGCATTTTGTTCAGGATCTAATACCTCTAATAATGCCGCACTCGGGTCCCCTTTATAGTCTGATCCTAATTTGTCAACCTCATCTAATAAGAAGACAGGGTTTACGACTTTAGCTTTTTTCATTCCTTGTAAGATACGCCCAGGTAATGCCCCTAAGTACGTTCTACGGTGTCCACGAATTTCTGATTCATCTTTAACCCCACCTAGGGATTGTTTAACAAACTTACGCCCTAAGGCTTTGGCAATACTTTGGGCTAGAGATGTTTTCCCAACACCTGGTGGCCCAACTAAACATAGGATCGTTTGTGGATTTTTTCCTGTTAAAATTTTTACAGCCAAATACTCAATGATCCGTTCTTTGACTTTTTCAAGACCAAAGTGGGTTTTATCGAGGGCATCTTCTGCCTTATGGATATCCGTTTCATCAACACTTTCTTCATGCCATGGTAAATCAAGTAAGAAATCTAAATATGTTCTTATAACACCAGATTCTCCACTAGATGTTGGTATGCTTTGATAGCGTTGTAATTCATAAAGCGCCTTTTCTTCAATATGTTCAGGCATTTTTTTGGCTAAAATTTGCTCTTTTAGTTCTTCGATGTCGCTTTCTTTTTTCACCTTGTCTCCAAGTTCTTCTTGGATGGCCTTCATCTTTTCACGAAGATAATACTCTTTTTGGTTTTCATCAATGTTTTTCTTGACAGTCATATTGATTTGATTCTCAATATCTGTCATGTATTTTTCTTTTTCGACATCTTCTAATAAATACGTTAAGCGTTTATTTAACGAATCTGTCTTCAAATATTTGAACTTTTGACTTTCACTTACCTTTAAGTTACTTGCGACCAAATCACATAATTTATCGCTTGATACGCCTTTTTGAATAGCTTCAATAGCTTGTTTAGGATTATTTAATACCTGTTTACTATTGTCAAGGATTTGTTTGGTTAACATTCTAACAAGCGCTAACTCATGATCAATATCATCTTGTTTTGTTGGCATTGTTTTGAATGTACACATGAAGAATGGATTGACTTGTGTAATCTCATCAACTTTCGCACGAATAATTGGGTCGAATTTAACTTTATAATTTTTATTAGGTAATTTGATTTTAATTCCAATTTTAGCAACGACACCATATTCTAAAACATTGTCTTTTGTTGGTGTGTCGTGAGTGGGATCTTCTTGCACAAGTAAAAGAACATACCCATCGTGATTGTTTTCGGCTTCTGTTAATGCATTTTTACTAACTGCACGGCCGACTTCAATACGCATATCAGTATGTGGAAACGGTGCGACTCCCCGTATCGCAATACTTGGCAATTGGCCTTCGGTGTAAACATTTCTTTCGTACATAATCTCACCTCTTTTTTGTGTACTACTTACATTATAATTATACGTTTAATGTCTCTTTTTTTCAACGAATAAACATTTTAACGCATCTTTGATTTCTTATGTATTATAGTATATCTTTGCTTATTTATAAAGTAATACGATATAAAAAGATGCAAAGAAAAAACCAGTATG
Source organism: Candidatus Izemoplasma sp. (assembly GCA_036172455.1). NCBI lineage: Bacteria > Bacillati > Mycoplasmatota > Mollicutes > Candidatus Izemoplasmatales > Candidatus Izemoplasmataceae > Candidatus Izemoplasma > Candidatus Izemoplasma sp. The sequence goes on along the minus strand of JAXKVY010000001.1, from coordinate 18,088 downwards.
TCTACTGGTTAAATCAACGCTTGTTCTACCAATACTTTTTCAAGGGCATTAAATACCTCTTCAGCATCTTCACCCTCAACTTCAATCGCAATAACCGAGTTTTTAGGAACCCCTAAACTCATGACTGCCATAATGGATTTTAACGTTAATTTCTTTTCTTTAAACGCAATAAGGATGTCATTCTCAAACTTTGCTGCTTCTTTAACTAACAAACTCGCTGGGCGAGCATGTAGTCCGGCTTCATCCACTATTTTGTATTCTCTTCTCATTGTGTGTTCTCCTTTATTATTTTTTCAAAATATGTTTTTACTTCCTGATTCGTTGCAAAATCGAGTACTTTTGTGGCTTCTTGTTGCATCTTTTCATAATTCAGTTGGCTAAATAAATGACGAGTTCTTAATACACTCGATGCACTCATTGAAAACTCATCTAATCCTAGACCTAATAAAATCGGTGCCGCCACAGCGTCTCCCGCCATTTCACCACACATACCTGTCCAAATACCAGCGTCATGTGAAGCATCAATCACCATTTTAATTAAACGTAATAGTGATGGATTATACGGTTGATACAAGTAACTTACTTTTTCATTCATTCTGCCAGCAGCAAATGAATACTGAATTAAGTCATTCGTTCCGATGCTAAAGAAATCAACTTCTTTAGCAAATTTATCAGCCAAAATCGCAACTGATGGAATTTCAACCATAATACCAACTTTTGGTTCTCCAACTTCATTGTTATCAGCTAAGGATTCAGTTTTTGCTTCTTCTAAAACAGCTTTTGCTTGTCGCAACTCATCAAGGGTTGCAACCATCGGGAACATAATATGTAAGTTTCCGTATTTACTTGCTCTTAAAAGGGCCCGTAATTGCGTTTTAAATAATGCTTTTTCAGCTAAACACAAGCGCAATGCACGGTGACCTAAAAACGGATTTAGCTCATCATCTAATTTTAAATAATCCAGTTGTTTATCGCCACCAATATCTAATGTGCGAATTACAACTTTTTTATCTCCCATAGCTTCTAAGACTTTTTTATAAGCGACAAATTGTTCTTCTTCAGTAGGTAATTCATCACTATTCATATATAAAAACTCAGTACGATAAAGGCCTATCCCTTCTGCCCCACTATTTAACACACTCGTTATATCATCAGGAGAGCCTATATTAGCTGCGATTTCAACATGATGTTTATCTTCTGTGATACTTTTTTTATCAGTATATTGTTCCCAAATTTTAACCTTTTCAGCATACTCTTTGGCTTTGGCTTGATACGTTTTTATATCACTTTCAGATGGGCTGATAATCACTTTGCCATCAAGGCCATCTAAGATAACCATGTCTCCATCCTGTACTTGTTCAGTGATATTTTTCGTCCCTACAATCGCAGGGATTTCTAAACTTCTTGCCATGATAGCACTATGCGACGTGCGACCACCAATATTTGTGATAAACCCTTTTACATATTGTTTATTTAATTGAGCTGTATCACTTGGTGTTAAATCATTGGCAACAACTATGACTTCTTCATCGATTGTTGATGGATCATTTAATGTGATATCCATTAAATGCGCAATAACACGACGACTGACATCAACGACATCTGCCGCTCTTTCTTTCATGTAATCATTATCCATCGCTTTAAACATTTCTGCAAAAGCATTTGCTACTTCTTGATACGCATATTCTGCATTTACCAAGTCATTATCAATTTTTGATTCAACTTGATTCGCCATTTCAGGATCATTAACAATTTGAATATGGGCATCAAAAATCATCGCATGTTCATCATCAAGTTCCTTTTTGGTTTTGTCGCGAATCGCTTCTAGTTCACTTTCCGCAAGACTCAAGGCATCTTTTAATCGTTGCTTTTCTGCATCAGGATCTGTAATGGATTGCTTTTCTGCGGTCACATCTATATCTTCTAAGACAAAAACCTTTTCGATGGCAATCCCATCACTCGCGCCTATACCCGTTAGTTTCTTCATAATCTCGCCCTTTCATATTGTTTATACCGTTATCTTAATTATAAAAACAAAACGGTGATTTGTAAAGGAAGAAGATATCGTTGTCAATTACTTTTTTAAAATATGCTGAATAATCCAACGTGCAACACCGTCTTCATCATTTGAATCGGTTATCTCGTCCGCCGCTTTCTTGGCCTTTTTAGAAGCATTTTCCATTGCCACACCAATGCCGGCAGCCGCTAATATTGACACATCATTATCTTGGTCACCAAACACGACAATGTCGTCAAGCGACACATTAAAATAATCAGCTAATCGCTTTAGTCCATCACCTTTACTAACGCCTAAGGGATTAATATCAATAAACCCCACATTGCTTGCGACTACTGAAATACCATCATATGTTTGCATTTTTTCAGTAATCTCATCATAGCGTTTGTGATCATATTCGATTAATAATATTTTATGAAATATATATTTTTCAATTGCTTCAACTGACGTAATATCTTTAAATACGGCACGTTGTTTTTTAGGTAATTTTTGATTGCGTTTTTGATAAAATGAAAGCCGCGAGTTTGGATGTGATAAAATCATGTCGCGGTGATATGGCATATATGTAATCTGTTCTTGTTCACAATAGGTAATAATTTCTTTAACCGTTTTTTGATCGAGTCCTTTTTCAAATAATCTTTCTTCTTGAAACGGATGACCCACAACACTGCCATTATACATGATGACAGGAATGTCGATATTTAAATTATCAACGACTTCTTTAACTAATTGTTCAGGACGCCCCGTCGCTATGGTAAAAATAATCCCCTTGTCTCTTAATTGATTGATAGCTTCAATTGTTTGGTTACTAATACTTAGGTCGGACTTTAACAATGTACCATCTAAATCAGCCACTACCATCTTAATCATCTTAACACCTCGTTAAGGAAAAGGCACTACCAGAGGTAATGCCTTGTACCGTTATTCTTGAATATCTAAGTTTTCGACTAAGAAATCAATTGTTTTTCTGTAAACAACTTCGTGTTTTACAGCGTCATCATTTACGGCCGCTTTAATTTGCTCAACACCCATATTATATTGATTTGCTAGTTCTTCGTATTTTGTTTCAACTTCTTCATCAGATGCTTTGATACCTTCAGCATTACCAATCGCTTCAACAACTAAGTTGTATGATACAGATTTTTCTGCATCTTTCATCATGTTTTTGTCGAAGTCTTCTTTGCTAATACCACTAAATTGTAAGTATTGCTCTAATTCTAAGTTGTATTGTTTTGCTTGTTGTTTCACGTTGTCAACTAAACGATTCTTTTCATTTTCAACCATTTCTTTTGGTAAATCGAATGTCGCATTATTTGTTGCTTCTGCAACCGCAAAATCAATTCGTGCATTTTTATTTTTCTCTTCTAATTGATCTTCAAGTTTCTGACGTGTATCAGCTTTTAAGGCCTCTACTGAGTCAATTCCTTCACGATCAAGTTCTTTGACGAAATCTTCTGTTAACTCAGGTGTTTCTGTTTCTTTAATTTCATGTAATTTAACTTTAAAGACAGCATCTTTACCTTTTAAGTTTTCTGCTTGATAGTTTTCTGGGAATGTGACATTAACATCACGTTCTTCACCAGGTTTCATACCTTTCATTCCTTCTTCAAAACCAGGAATGAATTGTCCACTACCAATTTTTAACTCGTAGTTTTCAGCTTTTCCACCTTCAAATGCTTCACCATCAACAAAGCCTTCGAAATCAAAGATTGCTGTGTCGCCTTCTTCAACTTCGCCATCTTCTTTTAAGACAAGTTCTGCATTTTGTTGTAATAACTTGTTGATTTCTTCATCAACTTGTTCATCAGTTACTTCTGTATCTTGTTTTTCAAAAGTTAATCCTTTATAGTCACCTAATGTTACCTCAGGTTTTACAGCAACCTCAGCAACGTAGGTAAATCCTTTACCTTTTTCAACAGTTGTAACGTCTAAATCAATTTTCGGTTGAGCAACCACTTCAATGTCATTACTTGTGACAGCATCAACATATGTTTCTTGTAGGACATGGTTGATTGCTTTATCATATAGTGATTCGACACCATATTTCTTTTCATACACACTTTGTGGTACATTGCCTTTACGAAATCCTTTAACTTCCACATCATCCTTGATTTCCGCATATGCGTGTTCAAGTCCGTGGTCTAATTGTTCTGCGCTAACTTCGATTTCAATGCGAACTTTACTTCCGCTTAATTCATCGATTTTGGCCATTTTGTTATTCCTCCTAATATTTCAAAAACACTGACTTATTATAACATACATCTCATATTTGTAAACCGAATTACTAAATCTTTCTGAGATTGTCTAAGATTTCAACCATCGCCCAGGTATCCTGTTTACAATACTCGATTAACGCGTTAATTGTTCGGTCTTTTTCTGTCTTTGTCATTGTATCATAACTCGCATATGCATATACCGCTTCCATCCCATTACCAACAATCATGTCGGCATACGTTAACTCGCTAAAAATCGGTAATACTTTTTTAATACTATAGCTACCTTTAAGGTCTTCATGATAATAGTTCACAGTCTTCGCCCGTTCATCATCATATCCAAGCGATTGATAGAGTTTACTATTCGTTTTGATAATATGCATCAAATCAAACAATCGTTCATTGATGCCTAATAATTGCTCTTTATACTCGGGGAACCATTCAGCTAATTCTTTAATCCGCGTCTTTTCAAATGCTTGGTTATAGACCATCACACTACCCCCATCATCTTTAATATGGGCACATAACTGTTTGACAAGCTCTTCACGATTATCGTTATGATCTTTTGCTAAAAACTCATAGTGATCAGCTTCTTTATCACAAACACCTGGTTCTTTTTCGATGTGAAGACTAAACTGAAATAAACTCTGGGTATATGGTGTTTCCCCTTTAAAACGTGGGAGTGGGCATGGAAAACTTTCAAAGTCCAAATGATATATCGGATAGTTAATCGTTTCAATGCCATCTCTTATTTTTTGATAATCAATATGTGGTTCGTGTGTTGTCGCAACATTTTGTTGGATAATATTATTCTTTCGATGTAGCCAATCTGATGGTACATCGGTCATTGAGCGCATGCCATCATTCACCATATCAAAGTATTCGTGTTTTTCTCCACTGGGGTCTTTAAATCCGTGATGTTTATCGATGTACATCAATAAACTATTTGTTTTAGGAAATTGATCATAACACAGGTCTTTATAAATACATTCGCGCATTTTCTTTAATTGGCAGTGTTTTCCAAGTGGTACGCGGTTTATATCGTCTTCTATAATCCGATCGATTACAGTATCGATTGCAGCTTCAATTTCATCTTGCATTTCTTCAATTAACGGCGTCACATCAATTAACCGAATGCTATCATTTGTATAGTGGGCTGAGCCATCGATATAGGTCCCATCAAAAACATACTCATGATTTAAAACACCCAAATAATATGTTGCCTCCTGAATACTGTCACCAATTACAAATCGCTGAAACGCAAGGTCATAAGTGTATACCCCTTCATCACGAAAACGTTCTTTTAATCGGTTACGCTTTGTCATATATTTTTTGCTTGATAAATAACTTTTGTCCCTAGTTTCACTGAGTTTTAAAATATTATTATCACCCACATAAAAAAGGTGGTGTTCGACTTTGTTTTCTTTATAGGACATATTTAAATACTTATTAGAGGTTGTTGCCTTAACCTCAATAATATTAACGTGATCGTCAACCTGATTATAAATATCGGTATAGCACATCAAGTTAAAGTTTTTGTGCTCCCGTAAAAATAGTTTCTGTGTTCCATAGGTGGTTCCATATCGTGTTTCACCACCAAAGTCTGCCATAACCTTTCGCGCTGCGAGGACCTCGACTTGATCGAAATAGGGCATCATCACATCGAGATGAGCAGTATCGATATCATTAACATCAAGGACATCTTCTAATTCCATTCCATCCAAAGAGTCTACTAAATCATACAGCCTATCCATCGATGCGTCATCCATATCCTTGCGTTTATATGCTTTATTTAATGCCGCATACCGATTACATCGAATATATTCCATAAACTTACTCTTTGTAATTGTCATTTCACTCATAGGTTTCCCCCTTTATAAACTATGAATCAATCCTAAAAACTCACGATTATGGATCTGTGGACCAAATTTATGTTTGGTCATATTATGTTCAAAATTATCCAAAAGCCATTCTTTCGTAACCCATTTTGTAGTTAACTCAAGATCACGTTCTTCCTGTGTCAATTTGGGTTTGCTTTCTTCATTTATATAGTCACATAAAAAATAGATATTTGTCCAGACGCTATTTTCAAAATACTCTTTAATTCTGATTGTCTCTTTTTGCGGTGCACAAAGTATCCCAGTTTCTTCCATCACTTCACGGATGACACACGCTTCTAAAGACTCTTCACCTTCAATGCCACCACCAGGAAACGTTGTTATATCATATTTTTCTAATACGACAACCAAATATTTACCCTCTTTTTCTATGATACCTCGACATGCCACACGATGTGGTAAGTCCTTTGTATCTTCCTTTGTTACGTTGCTTTCAAATATTTCTATTTGCATTTTTTTCACCACCACTTCACTGTCCATTTTAACACAGCTTAACCCTGTTTAAAATAAAAATAGCACAATGTGCTATTTTTTCAATAATTTAATATGTTTTGGCTTCATATTCACTTTTCCATGTCCGATGATGAAGGCTAATTGTTCTGAGGTAACTTGTGATTTAACAAATACAAGTCCACTGTTTTTATTCACATATAGATATAGATAATCTTCAGTTTCATAAAGACTATGAAATTCTTCCCAAGGCTTTTCAATCTCACCTTCAGGTACAATATACGTTAGTTTTTCTTCATCCAGTCGATACGTCATATCAAAAGCATCAGGATTACGATCATATGTTTTCCCTGCGTTCTTACGAACATAAAACACCATCGCAGTTAATAAGGCAACGATTCCTAACCCTATATACATAAAGGTAAAATCTTGTTCCCCTAAAACGAATGGGCTAATTACTAAATACCCAATACTGATTGTAAATAGCAATATATTTGATAATTTTAAAAAGCTTTTCTTGATGTGATTAGTAACAAACGCGATGTAATCATCTCGTGATACTTTTTGACTAAATTCATATTCCATAATAGATTCTCCTTTCATTCAATTTATTTTAACATATTTTTTTAATATTGAAACACATTAACACAAATTAACGAAAAAAGGAATGTCATTAGGACATCCCTTAACGATTATTTGTCGTTTTTTACGATTAAGTCAACAAGTTCTGATTTCTTTAATTGAGAATAGCCAGATAAATTTCTATCTCTTGCCATCTCTTTAAGTTCAACAACTGTTTTATCAAACAAAGCAGACTTATCTGGGCCTTTGTTCACTTTAATGGTTTCTTCAGCCACCGTTTTTTTATCTGGTGAGTCAACCTTTTTATCAGTTGTATCTTTCACTTTCTTACCAGCAGGTAATTCAGTTTCTGGTTTTGTTGTTTTATGGGTTTGACTCGGTGTTGCAGGTTTTTTATCCTTATTTTCTTTTTGTGGTGATGACTTATAGGTTTCTTTTAATTCTTGGCTTATTGTACTCTCTTTTTTCTCTTTGACTTTTTCAGTTTTTTGTTTGGTCTTTTTTTGTGCTTGTTGTTTTTTTAAGACCTTACGAATGCCATCTTGTAAATAAATGATTCCAATAATGGCTAAAATACCTGTTAATGTTAAGATTAAGACGGTTTGGGTATCTATTGATGTAAAGAGGAAAAATGCTCCTACAGTAATAAAGACGATATGCAACATATATTCGCCAAATTCAATGTCACGGTCTGTGACAAAATTAATAATAAGATATACTAACCCTCTTAAGTAAATAAACGCTCCAATCAATAGATTAAGGTATGTTCCATAATAAATCATCGCAGCTACAATACCAAAATCTAATAATATCTCAATCAATAGTATGATAATGGCATTCTTATTTGATATCTCACGAAATGAAAAGATAAATTGTTTTAAGGCGATGAACAAAATGACTGTTGCGATAAAGATTGGTAAAAACTCTTCAATCCATCCCGAAAAATAACCGACTGCCGCCAGCAATATAAAGATTGATCCTACAACAATGTTGACAATACGATTCTTAAATACTAATTTTTTCATAACTCAATTCCTTTCTACACTTACTATTATTATATAATAATAAGAATTATAAATAAAGACATTAGCAAATCTTTATTTAAAATTATCTAATATATTTATAGAATATACTTATCTGTAATTGTTATAGTTTTACCAAAGAACATATAAAATTCACTTAATCTAAAACCACTAAGTATTAGGATTTAAACTAATTAAACAATAAAAATCAATCCTTATACTATATTGTATACAAAAAAGATGTTAATAATCACGTTTTTTGTGTTTATTAACATCTTATCATTTCACTAAGGTGGCATTCATATTGACAATAAAGAACCCTATTGGTGTTAGTATAGTTTCTTATGTAATAGATTTTATTTACGTCAAAATCCTTACACGACTACACATACTATTTTTTTTGCTATATCATAATGTTTTATTAAATGTCTAAGATATCTTGGTGTTGATTTACTCATACAATGTATGTCTATAAAAAGTTTTGTCTTCATATCGGACAATAAATTCATACGACATATTATTTTCACTAAAGAGATGGAATAAGTACTGGTAGTGTTCTAATGTCTTATACATATTTGAGTAATACTCATTATTTAAGTCATGTTTAGCAACAAATTCTTCATTAACAATGAGTTCAATTACAGATAAATCTTGTTCATATATGATGTCGTCATATTTCATGCCATAATATTCACGGGGCATTTCTTTTAAAAATGATGTTAATTCTTTATGGAATATATCTATAAAAGCATCTAGATTATTTTTATTTAATACAACAGATGAAGACCCATCATTATGTATTGTATATGACTCAATGGCAGCATGATTTCTAAACATTAAAGCACTGTCTAATGTATCATCATCTGTATCTTCAGTGATTAAAATAGCAGGAGTAAATCCGCCCACAGCAAATCCACCACGAGAACCTGATGCAGAAAATTTAATGTTAAAACCTTCTTCAACGACTATCTTCAGCTGATTATTATCATTAATTTCCGCGCTTTTAATAGCCATTGTGGAAACCATAGAATCTAGATCAACACTCGTATCATCATCCTCATCGTCAGTCCATAAGATAGCAGGAGTAAATCCACCCATAGCAAATCCACCTCTACTACCTGACGCAGTTAACATGGTTCTATAAGTTAAAGATGTATCAAGCAATAATGTCGTTAGACCATCAGGATTCGTATAAACTTGATGTACTTTATCAAGGTTCGCAATCGCTTCTTCATACATATCATCATCTGTATAATCCGTAAACGCAATAGCTGGGCTAAATCCACCAACAGCAAATCCGCCACGCGATCCAGAAGCTCTGAGTTCAAAATCGTCACTCGAATCAATGGTAATTACAATTTTACCATCTTCTTCTCTAGCGTTTTTAATTTGTGGAAAATCTAATAACGCTTCTATTGAAAGCGGATCATTATCATCGTCAGAATCGCCACCAATTAGTATTGCTGGAGAAAACCCACCAACGGCAAATCCACCACGCGATCCAGAAGCTCTGAGTTCGAAATCTTCACTGATAGTAATAACTACATCGCCTTCTAATTCATAGACAGATTCAATACCATCTAATGAACTGAATTGCTCTTGAGTTAAATCGTCATTTAGACCTAAGAAATATGTAGCAAATGGTGGTAACTCAAATAAAATATTATCAGAGTCATTATTATCGTCTGGTAAATCACATGATGCTAATGTAAGAATAAATAGAAACACTAACATAACAATTATTTTTTTCATAATAATCTCCTCTCAAGATTAGTATAACCTATAATAATTTTATTTTCAAACTTTTTAGTCTGCAGTTTCAATAAAGAAATACCAACTATGGCTTACTTATTGTGTTTAGTACACCATGTGTCCTCTTCTTTCGTTCCACCTATTCCCTCATCAAGTACCAATTAATCTGTTTAACAGAGTTGGCGTGTGGTGGAAATTAAAAAGAGTTTCCTTATCCGATGATATGCATATGTCTGAAGGAGAAAAGAAAAATATCAAACAAAAGAATAAAATCAGTAATGAGTTCGTAGTTTAGCCCATTTTTTCTTTCTAAATTGCTTAACACAGTCACGACCGACGACTTTTCTCTAATATAATCTCAAAACATAAAAAAGGTTAGCCTTTAAAGACTAACCTATGCTTTTTAATGGCATTCCGGGAGGGATTCAAACCCCCAACAGACGGCTTAGAAGGTTTCTTAGCTATCGTTCTTCCTAGAAATTAGCTTTTTTAATCATTTCATATAAACGTTCATTTACATAAACTCGTTCTCTCCCAATCTTTTCTGATCGCAAAAATCCTTTATCTTCTAACTGAGAAAGATAACTTGATGCTGTTTTACGAGTGACACCCACACCTTTTTCCACAAATGATATCTTCGTATAAAACTCATAAAAAATAACATCAATTAACTCTTTTGAGTAAATTTTTGGTAAAGCTTGTTTAATTTCTTCAATCATTTCCTCTATAAGTTGATTAATACGCTTCATAATGTTTAACGTTTTAGTTGCTGTTTCGGCTATACCTTCTAACATATATAATACCCAACCATCCCACGAATCTGTATCTCGAACTTCCTGAAGATGACGATAATAATCAGCTTTATTATTATTGATGTAAGAACTTAGGTACAATATAGGTGTATCCAGCAACCCTTTCAAGGTAAGATAAATGACATTGATGATTCGCCCAGTTCTTCCATTTCCATCGTAAAATGGATGAATAGACTCAAATTGATAATGAATCACTGCTAATTTTATCAAATCATCAATTTGATCTTCATCATTATTAATATACTCCTCCAAATTTGTCATTAGTCGGATAATTTCGTCATAACCAACCGGTGGTGTATATACTGTTTCTTTTGTTCGCTCATTTCGTAATACAGTACCCGGTACCTTTCTAATTCCTGCTTCACTTTGCTCCACGATAGATTGGATTTTCACAATCATGTTGATTGATAAAAATCCATACTCATTAATTAACTCATACCCATTCCATAAAGCAGTCCGATAATTAACCACTTCTTTTGCAGCAATGCTTGCATTTGATGTACTAAGTGCCTTATACAACTCATCATGTGTCGTTATAATATTCTCAATTTCTGAACTATCTTTTGCTTCATTAATTGTTACTGCATTGATTAATATATTCTTATTTGGTAATACATCTGAGTATCCTTTCAATTCTGCTAAAGCCTTATGAGCAGCAATTGTTTTATATAATATCTCTGTCTTATTGAAATTTGCTTTTGGGGGTAGTTGTTTTAATGTAAACATACAGGATCATCCTTTCCATATTTCAATTATATAGGTAATGATTACTCACGTCAACATAAAATAGGTAATTTATTTCATTTTTTACCCACTTTATAAAAATAGAGTAAATCATACCTATAAAAAAATCAAGCGAAAAATCGCTTGATTACATTTTTTTGGCATTCCGGGAGGGATTCGAACCCCCGACCGACGGCTTAGAAGGCCGTTGCTCTATCCAGCTGAGCTACCGAAACATTACAGCGTTATTTATTATAATATAACGCCTTGTTTTTGTAAAGCAAAAGCGAGAAAAATATTTAATTTAAGGTTTTAAAGTAATCAATATTCAATAACCCTTGTTGAATTTCAAATAATTTTATTTTCTCAGCCAATACTGTTTCTAAATGATCTTTTTGTGATATATCACCAATATAGGTACCATCTAAATATAACACATTCTTACCATCAGTGATACTTAAATCATTAAATAATACATAATTGTTATTTACAGATAACAAATCATGTCCCATAAAGTAATTAAAGTTCAATGAACTATCAAGTAAATTGAGCAAAGTAGGAGGAATATCAATTGTACTACCAGTCACATCAAAGGTTTCACCTTGCATGCCAGTCGCATATATCAGAAGTGTTTGATGATGAATTTCTTTACTATCTTCTTCTAAGTCTAAAAACGATTGATAGGTCTCTTCTTCCATCATGTATGGATAATGGTCAGGAAACACCGCAAACAATGTATTATCTAATTCACCCTTACTTTCTAAGAGATTCATGATGTCACCAATCATTTTGTCTGTCTCAATTAATTTTAACATATAGTTCTCAACTTGTGAATCGAATGTTGTGTTTGGATACGCCTGATTAAGTTGATCTAAATGAATATTAAACGCCTCTTGATTATATGCGCCATGCCCTGAATAAGTTAACAGGTTGATATGAAAGGGATTATCATATGACACATATTCATCAAAGAAATAGGTCATTTGTGAATCGAAGTGTTCATTAAAATCATTGTAACCATCACGGTATAAATCTTCTTGAAATTTAACTGTTTCAAATCCATAATGAGGAATGATTGTACTTCTATTATAAAACCATTCATGGCCACTATGGAAATAATATGTATCATATCCTATCGTTTGTAGCTGGTTAGGTAAACTATATGGAAAAGCATTTGTACTATACGTGTCACAAATATTATTAGACCAGTCATTGGTATTTATCGCACTTAATCCAACAAGACTCATATACTCACTATTACATGTTGCCCCCTGTTGGAAAACAGGCGTATAATAATTGTCAAACCGCATACCTTCACTATACATCTTATAAAGATTTGGCGTCAGAGTAGGATCTATAAAACGTGTATCGAGTGACTCGCCTAAAATCGTAATAAGATTATACCCATTGTATTGGTCACTATACTCATTCAGGTGATGGTCTCTACTGTCAAAATAGTCCTCTGCTTCATCCATAACATCAATCGCATCAACATCTGGATTCAACTTAGTAATATCTAATAAGTGATAATGGTAATACCCATATTTCTCACTATATAAGACCCTATCATGCATACTCGCAAACAAATAGGCATCACTTTGATAATACTCTAATCTATTCTCATATTCTCCTGTTGTCCATGATAAATACAATCCAATCTGAATAACAAAAATAATCGAAATAATGGCCAAGTGATTTAATCGATAATGATCTGGTTGTTGCATTTTCTTGATTATGTACACAATGAGCCCAATAAAAACTGGAATCACGTAAACAGTCACTAAGGGGATTTGAATATTGTATTCCAAAGTCGTTCCTTCTTTTAGCCACTTTAATCCATCTAAACTTTTAACTGCACTAATCGTATCAAAATAATCATAGTAAATGCTGTCACTAATAACAAATACTGTGGCGATTAAAATCACTGTAATGTAAAAAATCTTTTGTCCCGTTAAAGACCGGATAAAAAAGCCAATTGCCCCAATCCAAAATGTCACTAAGACCAGATCAAATATAACCCCCAAATGGAAGATGCTCATCCCCGTTGTTATCATCAAAATACCCCGTAAAAAAAAGAGATATCCAATGATTATTAATAACATTTTATAGTTTGATTTTTTCATGTTATATCACTCCGTTTGACAAGTCATTATATCATATCTTCAGTCAAAATGTCTATAAAAAAAGGGCAACTTGCATTGCACTTTTTAATGGTCAAGAGTTCAAGATTTGCACCTTGAAAACTCTTCATTTGGCGCTCCCGACATGATTCGAACATGCGACTTCAACCTTCGGAGGGTTGCGCTCTATCCAACTGAGCTACGGGAGCACTATTTGCCATAATAGTGTATCATATTTTCAGAAACTTGCCAAGCGGTAAAACAAAATTACCACAAACTAGCGACTATTACTCTATTTTAGAAAAGATAAAATTCAATTAGTAGGTTCTTACTTTATACCCAATTGTTACTAACTTATATTATGTTGTAATACTTAAAGTATTTAAGTTAATATCAACATTTAACGTGCGTTTGAAAACGATTTATGATATGATATATTCGACTTGAAACAACTATTTAGGAGGTACGAAAATGACTCTTTATATATGGATTATCTTTATCATCTTATCAATTATGGCACTTGTTCCACTCACCCATTATGATTTATTTAATGTTGATCCTCGTTACAAATATTTTAAGTACTTATCACTTCTACTTTTTTTGTGGAGTGCTATTTTAGCTGTACGTAACTTTTTGGTTAATGGTACCTTGTTATATTATTTAACCGTATCAATATATCCTTTAGTTTATTTAATATGTATTATCTTTTTATATTCGATAGTGACATATATGAAAAAGAAGATTCCGATGGTTATCCATGTCTTATTGTGGACTTTCTTAAGTATTGATCTAGTCATAGCCTATACTAATCAATATCATCAATTAATGCTTAAAAGTTTGCCAAGTAGTGACTTTAGATATATAGATTACAGACAGGCAACTAATGGAGCCTTTTTCCATATCCACACTGCTGCGTCATATACATTGATATTAATCACTGGGTATTTTATTGTTAAGAGTTTATACAAAAACTTGCGTTCTAATAAAGATTATGTACCGTTTCTGTTTATTGTGACTGGCATTATTCTTGGCATTTCATTGAATATCATACATATTTTTGTCTATACCTTTACACTTGATCCAACATATATCGTTTTTATCTTCTTCATCTCTTTACTTTATTATGTCTTTTACATGCGTGACTTAAAATTAATTTTAGGGGTTGATCGTAATCACTTTATTCTAGATAATTTACGTGAGAAATACGTTATTGTCAATGATAAGAATATTGTGGTAGATGCCTCAAAAGCCTTTAAACGTTTATTTGATATTAAAGTTGATGAAGAGTTAAGGTTTGATAGTTTACTAAAGACAATTCAAGACTATGCGATTATATATGAAGATGCCAATGAACTGGATGATCTTAATTTTAACGATGATAAGCTATACTTTAATATGCATTCAAAAGATATTCATTTACCATTTTATAAGTATTCAGGAAAATTTTACCTCTTTTACGATGATACCGCTAATCAAAAATATATTCATGGCATTCAATATATTAAAACACATGACTTAATGACACGATTATTCAACCGCAATTACTTAGAAGAGATAAGAGATGACTTAGATAACAGTAATCAACATTACCATATTATTCTCTTTGATCTTGATGGATTAAAACTGTTTAACGATTACTTAGGACACGAAGCAGGCGATAAACTATTACAACGTTTTGCAAATCAACTCCTTGACTTATCCAATAAAGATGACATCATTCCGATTCGATTAGGTGGCGATGAGTTCTTACTTATCATAATTAATCGTGACATAAAAACGGTTAAGCATTTAATCACGTTACTTGACCAACAAAATCAAGATAAGCCGATATTAGATATTATTCAATATTCATATGGTCTCGGAACAAATAAAAACTCAGATAAAACAATGGATCAAGTGCTATCGGAAGCAGATGAAAACATGTACTCGAGAAAGTCAGATAAAGGTAATTATAAAGACAAACTCATAAAGGCCTTAAAAGACAAAGCAAATACCCAATAATATTGAAGATCTCATTTTGTTGAGATCTTTTTTTATACATAGTTCAGTAGAATAAAGACTGCTAATGAAAAAATAGTATATCTAATGAAAACGCTTTTAGGATGTGCTATAATTTAATTAAGAAAAATATAAATAGGAGGAGATTATGAAACCACGAGCACTTTATACAGAACGTATTAAGTATAACTCAAATGGATTTGAACTGGTTCGCTTTTATGAAGATGGCAACGTCACACATCAGAAATTTGTTCATGATGATCATGGCTATTCATCATTTCATACAACTGAATCAAATACATATGAAGTTGATGGAAACATCATATTACAAGAAGTTCATTTTGATGATGAAAACAAACGTCTTAACACAGAACTTTCTGATCACATTAAAGTGTTAGATACTTTTTCTAAAGAAGAATATGAGAAAGCACATAAAAAATTAATGGCGCTTCATAAGGAGACACATGAAGATTTAAGTGTTGATTACAGACTTGTATTTGAATTAGATTTACAAAACCTAGATAAAGGCATTCCAGTACCGCGGGAAGTTAAAACGTACCCAATTACGTATTTTAGAGCAACCACTAATATCAAAGAAATTGAACGCAAAAAAGATCCTGAGAACTTAGCGATTCGTTTTATCCCAACAATGAATGAAAGTTTATACTTCCATTATATCCCTAATAATGATCATATAACGATGACAGGGGATAATCTTTTTGCCTTAGACACAAGACAACTAGATAATAAACTCTCGGAACAAGAATTTGTTGATTATGTTGATAAGATGGTTGAAGACGTCAAAGACAACACAGACTACTATCAAAGTTTAATTAAATCACAACGCAATCGTCGCGCGAGTTTAGAAACCGATGAAATGGGCGATTTATACCCTAGATAAAACGCAAAAAGGTGCCAATGGCACCTTTTTTTATCTAAACACGTTTTTTAACCGGCTTTGATATGGTAAAAGAAAGTACTAAGGCAACGGCAGTAAAAATCATCATGCCGACTATGGCTACATTATAATTACCAGTGATATCATATGATATTCCAAACGGCAATGGGCCTAAGGCACTACCTATAACCATAAAAACAGTAGCCGCACCACGTATACTTCCAAGATGTTTTCGTCCAAAATAATTTGGCCATAAAACATTGGTTGAAAGTGACTGAATGGCAATCCCTAAACCATAAAACAAGATGAAAATAACCGCAAATGTTGCATTTACTACGCCAAATATTAAGAAAAGCATACTCAATATTGTCATCGTTAATGTTGTAGATAAAATATATTTAACAGGATAATGATCGACAACTATGTGAGATACAAATGGCATAATAAATGCAGGAAGTGCTAGTAATCCCAAAATCACCGCAGCCGCTTCACTATTAATATCCCGTAATGCCATTACCGAAAAGAAATGAAAGGCAAGACCGGTACTAAACATTGCTGGAATCATACTAATCATCCCTACAATCCAGAACTCTTCAACACGTAATGCTTGTTTTAAAGAAAAACTCTTTTGATTCATTTTTTGGAGCGCTTTTTCTACCGCTTCTTCATCTAATGAAACATCATTCTCGATAGTCATCCCAATATCTTCTGGTCGATTAGATGCGAACAAAAACACAAGAGGTACAAACCCTACCGTTAGAATTAATGACCACACTCGCCAAGCATTACGCCAGCCAATTTGAGAAATCAACCATAAATTGATTGAAGGCACCGCTAGCATCGCTAGTAATCCCCCCATAGTAGCTAAACTAATCGCAAACGCCCGTCTTTTTTCAAACCACTGAGGAATTACTGTACTTGGAATAAGTGTCATCGATCCTTGTCCAAAGTATCGTAAAAAAATAAACCCTACAAATATCATATATATTCCTGAAACATAACTATTAAAAAAGGTCGTTATGCCAAGCATAATTGGTACAACTATTAACATTCGTCTAATACCAAATCGATCAATAGCCCGTCCCATAAACACCAACATTGAACCACTAATCACCGTCGCAACACTATAGGCTGTTGAAATAACTGTAGAAGAAAAAGCAAATTCACTTTTATATACATCAATAAAAACACTAATGGAATAGGTTTGTCCTGGGGCACTTAAAAAGAAGGTCAGAGCACTCAATAGTACAATCACCCAACCATAATAAAAACGCTGATTTATTTTTAACACTAACTGCCTCACATTACCACTCCAAATCTTTGTTATAGTACCACACTTTACAAATATATCAAAGGATATTATCAAAAGTTTCTAGAACGTTTTATAACACAAATTTGATCTTTTAACTATAGAGAGTTTATGAATAAAAAATAATATACTAATGTTCTGGAATGGCAACCCTTTTTTAAACAATTTTTATATGGAGTACTGTAATCGATATTGAATAGGGCTTAGATACTCCAATGATCCATGGATTCTTAAGTTATTAAACCAATGGACATAATCATTTAACTTATATTCGAGTTCATATAGTGTTGTAAA